>NZ_JBIUVO010000009.1:95793-115562 GCF_044742995.1 Pseudomonas sp. NPDC087803 | reverse complement strand
TGTGCATGGGGAACCAGGCACGCGTTGAGCCGAACAGCACCGTGGTCTCGACGTCGACCCGTAACTTCCCGAACCGTCTGGGCGACGGCGCGAACGTCTACCTGGCTTCGGCCGAGCTGGCGTCCGTTGCGTCGATCCTGGGTCGCCTGCCGACCGTCGAGGAGTACATGGAGTACGCTGGCAAGATCGACAGCATGGCGGCCGATGTCTACCGCTACCTGTCCTTTGACCAGATCGCCGAGTTCCGTGAAGCTGCTGCGAACGCCAAGATTCCGGTCGTTCAAGCCTAACGCTACAACGCAATGAACAACGCCGCGCATCGTGAGATGCGCGGCGTTTTTTTTATGCGTGCTCTCAGTAGACAAATATATTCGTGTTCGACATTCCCCTGTAGGAGCTGCCGAAGGCTGCGATCTTTGCTCTTGATCTTAAAAAGCAAGATCAAAAGATCGCAGCCTTCGGCAGCTCCTACAGGGATTCGTCAGGCTTCAAGGCTTGCTGCACCGCCCCGTCAACGCTAAGCCCGCTGAGAATCACACGGTTGCTCGTTACTTCAGGCAACGCCTCCAGCACCGCCAGCGCCTCGTGTTTGAGCCGCGCCAGAATCAGCCGCTTGCCCTCCTGATGCACGCGCAGGAAGAACTCCTGCATCGCCTCGATGCTGGTGCCGTCCAGGTCCGGGGTTTCTTCAAGACTGAGAATCACCGTGTGCACCGGCCCATTCGCATGCCGCACCAGGCGCAATGCCGCGCCGAGAATCCGTTCCACATTGGCAAAGAACAACGCCTCGCTGGGCCGCACAATCAGCACGCCCGGCTCAGTCGTCGCCGTCGGATGACGCTGCAGATCGACAAAGTCATGCCCGCCGTCGATCCGCCCGAGCACCTGGATATCCGCCGCCGACATCTGTTTGAGCATCAGCAACACGCTGATGGCCACCGACACCAGCAACCCGTCGAGAATGCCCAGCACCAACACCGCCCCCACCGCGCACAACACCAGCAGCCGATCCCGGCGCCAGACGAAATAGCGCCCCAACGGTTGCAGACTCAAGCCACGCGCCAGCGCATGAATCACAATGGCCGCCAGAATCGGCTCCGGCGTCAGGGCGATCCACGGCAGCACCGTCAGCACAATCACCAGCACCACCAGCGCCGCCACGCCACCGGCCCAGCGTGAAGTCGCCCCCGCCGCCTCGTTCGCCGACGTCGCCGAATACCCCGCCCCCGCCGGCATGCCATGGAACAAGCCGGACAATAGATTGGAGGCGCCCAGCGCCAGCAGATCGCGATTGGAAGTGACACGGTCGCCGTGCTTGAGCGCGAACGAACTGATCGAACCGTACGACTCGGCGTACAGAATCATCACCAGCGCGAACCCCACCTCCCCCAGCCGCAGCCAGTCGGCAAACGGCAGCACCGGCAGGCTCGGCACCTCCAGGCTCAGGTCGATCAAACCGATCATCTGCACGCCATGGGCCGGCAGGTTCAGCCATTGCCCGGCGACGATGCCGATCACCACCACGAGTAATCCGCCGGGCAACCGAGGAAAGCGCGAGAACAGTCCCAACAGCAGCAGTGCCACCGCTGCGACAGCCGCCGCCGGCCAGTTCCATTGCGGCAGTTGTTCGAGCAATTGCGGGGCGAAGCGCACCAGATTGGCGTCGGTCAAATGCACGCCGACCACGCTGGCGACCTGCTTGAGGATGATCGTCAGCGCGAGGCCGAAGGCAAACCCGCGCAACACCGGTTTGGCAATAAACGCGGTGACACTGCCGAAACGAAAGATTCCCGCCAGCACGAACAGCCCGCCGGTGACCAACACCAGCCCGACCGCCAGCGTCGAGCGCAGTTGCGGGTCGCCATTGGCCAGGGTCGCGGTGGCCGCCGCCAGCACCGCCGCCGAAGATGACGTAGCGGAAACAATGGCAAAGCGGCTGGTACCAAACAGCCCATAGCACAGCAACCCGGCAAACAGGGCGATCACCCCGGCCTGCGGCGCCAGCGCGGCGATGGTCGAATAAGCCACCGCTTCGGGCAACAGCAGACCGGCAATCGACAGACCGGCGAGGATGTCCTGCCAGCGATTGGGTGCATCAACAGGTGGGCGCGCGCTCGACAATCCACTGTCTCCAGACGAAAAAAAACCGCTGCGCATGAGAGATGCGCAGCGGCCTACTGTAGCTGAAAAGCGCAAGATCGCAGCCTTCGGCAGCTCCTACAGGGTTTGTGTATACCTTTAGGAGTTGCCGCAGGCTGCGATCTCTTGATCTTTAAGCGGTCAGCGAATAAATCAACGCCGAAATCGCCACCAGACCTACGGCGGTGACAAACACGTTCGACGCCTGACCGCGATAGCGCGCCATCGCCGGCACTTTGCGGATCGCGTACATCGGCATCAGGAACAGAATCGCCGCGATCACCGGGCCACCGATGGTCTCGATCATCCCGAGGATGCTCGGGTTCAGGGTCGCGACGATCCAGCACACCACCAGCATGAACGCCGCCACGATGCGATCCAGCGCCTTGGCGCCCGGACGCTTGCCGCTCTTGACGATCAGGCCCTTGAGGCCTTCGCTGGCACCGATGTAGTGACCGAGGAACGACTTGGAGATCGCCACGAACGCAATCAACGGCGCCGCGAAGGCGATGGTCGGGTTGCTGAAGTGGTTGGCCAGGTACGACAGGATCGACAGGTTCTGCGCCTTGGCTTCAGCCAGTTGTTCCGGCGACAGGGTCAGTACGCAACTGAAGACGAAGAACAGCACCATCACCACCATCAACAGGTGGGCACGGCAGAGGATCTGCGAACTGCGCTGGTCAGCGTTGGCGCCGTAACGGCGCTTCTGGTCCACCGCAAACGCCGAAATGATCGGCGAATGGTTGAACGAGAACACCATCACCGGAATCGCCAGCCACAGCGTGTGCAGCAGCGCCGACGGCGCCGGTACTTGCGAGGCAGTAGTCAGGATGCCGCCATTCCAGTGTGGAATCAGGTACACCGCAAGGAACAGCAGCGCGACGATGAACGGATACACCATCAGGCTCATCGCCTTGACGATCACTTGCTCGCCGCAACGCACCACGGCCAGCAGGCCGAGGATCAGCACGAACGACAGTAGCGCGCGCGGTGGCGGCATGATGTGCAGTTGGTGCTCGAGGAAACTTGCGACGGTGTTGGTCAGGCCGACGCTGTAGATCAGCAGGATCGGGAAGATGGCGAAGAAGTACAGCAGCGTGATCAGCGCACCGGCCTTGATGCCGAAATGCTGCTCGACCACCTCGGTGATGTCCGCGCCTTCGCGACCGGAGAGCACGAAGCGGGTCAGCCCGCGGTGAGCGAAGAACGTCATCGGGAAGGCCAGCAGCGCGAGGATCACCAGCGGCCAGAAGCCACCCAGACCGGCGTTGATCGGCAAAAACAGGGTGCCGGCGCCAATCGCCGTCCCGAACAGTCCCAACATCCACGTGGTGTCATGGCGATTCCAGCTCGACAGTTCAGCTGGTGCTGCCGCTTCATAGCGTTCGTCGACGCTATTGGCCTGATCATTCATCCGGTCGGATCTCCGCATTCCGGTCACTTGCCACTCGGTCAGGACGCGTCGGAAAAAACCGACAGACATGCTCCGGCCGAAACAGGGGCGCGATTCTCCGCGATAAATGAGCAGAAGCAAAGACTTAGCTGAGGAATGGTTGTGCGGAGCAGATCAGCGGGTTGTCGTTTTCGGGAAAATGGCTGTCGGCTCCGGATACGCCAGATGTCGTTTTCCGGCAAGTTTCAACGTAATACGAGCAGGAAGACTTGATCAGATTGATCGAGCCAGCATGAATCCGAGTGACATGCAAAACAGGCCGAACGCTAGCATTCCCCAGATTGGGTACATATCGCCCTTGTTTTTAATACGCATTCTTTCTTCCCACTCATCGTGCTCACGTTCCAGTTCTTCCATTCTGGCTTTGAGGTCATAGGTGCTCATGTTCGTTTTTCCTTTTTGGCTTATGGGTCTGACAGTGGTGAAACAAAAACACTCAAAACTTGAAAAAAACGCTTGCTACCGCAGTGATTGCAGTCACTAGGGCACCTAATACGGCGAGCGGATATAAATACGTTTCCCTGCTTAGCTTCTTCTCTTCCGCCAGAAGTTTTTTTCTTTCGGCGATGAGTTTGCGTGTTTCATTTCGGAGCCTTTCGAGTTCAAGGTGTTCTCGATTGTTTTGAAGCATTTGCCTTCCTTGGCTGCTGGCATTCCCTGCCCGGGCTGCTTTGTGCCCATATGATTTCGCGTTCTTCACCCTTCCGATAGCAGATGCATCTGCCAAATTCGTAGGCAAAATCCGCGAAAATTGTAGGTAGCCTCATACAAAAACAGCGGCGAATTCATCACCCCACGCTTTCAATTTGGCCGACATGTTCTAGCGTGAGATGAGTCCCCTGCCCCACGGAGTCGCAGCCCATGCCCCTCGTCCGCGTCGAAATCAAAAAGCACACCGACCCCACCTTCGCCAAACGCATCGGCGAGCAGATCTACGCCGCCATGCGCAGCGCCATCAACGTCCCGGAGCATGACAACTTCCAGATTCTCAACGAGCACGATGGCGAGCATTTCATCTTCGACCCGCAATATCTGGGCATCCAGCGCAGCGATCAGTTGGTGATCATCCAGATCACGCTCAACGAAGGGCGGACCGTGGAGCAGAAAAAAGCCCTGTACCAGACCATCGCCCAGAACCTGAACGCGCATCTGGGCATTCGCCTGGAAGACGTGTTCATCAATCTGGTGGAAGTCAAAAAGGAAAACTGGTCGTTCGGCAACGGCATCGCCCAATACGCCGGTTGACAGCCCGGCGCACGCACCAGCATGATCGGGCACATGAACATTTGCGCGCTGTACCTCACCCGTACCACCACGACCGCCACCGGCGGGTCGTGGTGTTTGTGCGTGAGGTAAACCCCGCGCAGTAAACCCAAGGCCCCGCCAGCAATGGACGGGGCCTTGTTGTTTCTCCCGTCCGTGCGGCTTTTGCAGCCATCAAGGAGAAACACCATGTCCGCAGCACTGTTGATCATCGATATGCAGGTCGGTCTGTTCCATGGCCCGGAAAAACCCCACGACGGCGAGCGTGTGCTCGCCAACATCAAGCACCTGATCCACCAGGCACGCCAGCAACACGTGCCAATCTACGCCGTACGCCACACCGGCCCGGCAGGTTCGCCGATTGCCGTTGGCAGCGCCTTCTGGCAACTGCTGCCGGAGCTCGAACTGGGCGCAGATGCCGACCACCTGTTCGACAAGTCACGGCCCAGCGCCTTCCATGGCACCGATCTGGCGCAGCAGCTCAACAACCGAAACATCCAAGACCTGTACCTGGTCGGCATGAAGACGCAGTTCTGCATTGACGCCACCTGCCGCGCCGCTGCCGATCTGGGCTTCAAGCCGTTGCTGGTGGCCGACGCGCACACTTGCATGGACACTCCGGCGCTGCCCGCCCACGCCATCATCGAGCACCACAATGCCACTCTCGGCGGGGCATTTGCGCAGCTGATCAACAGCGCCGACGTGAGCTTCTGACGAAGCGCCCGCGCGCTCCCCGTTGCAGCTCCTACACTGGCTGAAGCGGGGCTGCGGCCACCATTGCCAAACCGCTCTGGAATCAGCACTCTGACACGACTTTCGCGACCACACCGTCATAGATCACAGGAGCCGCGCAATGCCCGCCACCGTTCTGGTACTGGTTGAAACCATCAATGACTATCTGCCGATTCTCGAGCAGCAGGGCTTTCATCTGATCCTCGCGCCAACCCCTGCCGAACGTGCGCAAGCCATCGCCAGCCACGGTCCGCGGATCGACGCGGTGCTGACCCGTGGCCCGCTGGGACTGACCGCTGAGGAAATCGCCGCCCTGCCGGCGCTGAAAATCATCACCGTGATCGGCGCCGGTTATGAACACGTTGACCTGCAGGCTGCCAGCGATCGCGGGATCACCGTGACCAACGGTGCCGGGGTCAACGCCTCGTCGGTGGCCGATCATGCGATGGCGATGCTGCTGGCGCTGGTGCGCGACATTGCGCGATGCGATGCGGCAGTACGCCGGGGTGAATGGCCGAAGATCATGCGCCCGTCGCTGGCCAATAAACGCCTGGGGATTCTCGGACTGGGCGCGGTGGGCATGGCGATTGCCAGACGTGCCCAGCTCGGCTTCGACATGCAGATCAGTTACCACAACCGTCAACTGCGCAGCGATGTGCCTTACGCGTTCTGCTCGACGCCAACCGAACTGGCACGCGGCTCGGACTTTCTGATCATCGCTACGCCGGGCGGAATCGGCACCCAGCATCTGGTGACTCGCCCGGTGCTCGACGCCCTTGGCCCGCACGGTTTCATCGTCAACATCGCCCGGGCCAGCGTGATCGCCACCGCCGACTTGATCATCGCCCTGGAACAACGGCGGATTGCCGGCGCCGCGCTGGACGTGTTCGATCACGAACCGCAGGTGCCGGATGCACTGAAAGTCCTGAGCAACGTGATTCTCACGCCGCACGTTGCCGGCCTGTCACCCGAAGCCACCCAAGGCACGGTGGAACTGGTAGGGAAAAACCTCGTGGCATTTTTCTCAGGACAACCGGTGCTGACGCCGATCGCCCTGCCCCCCAGGCTCAACAACCAGCGCGTGCATTGAAAAGAGCCGGCAGCGCCCCGCTGCCGTACCTATTCGAAACGCTGATTATCCTGCAACACGCTAACCTATAAGACCGCTGCGCGCTTGTGGCCGCCCAAGCGCGCCATTAGATTAGCCAATGATGTCTGGCCTCCAAAATAAGCAGAAGGGATAAGCATGGCGCTTACTGACCAGTCCACCCGGATCCGCTCTGGCGAAGAACTCGATGCCAGCCTGATCGATCCGTACCTCAAGGCGCACATTCCGGGCCTGACCGGCACCCCGCAGATCAGCCAGTTTCCCGGCGGTGCGTCGAACCTGACTTACCTTCTGGAATACCCGCAGCAGGAGTTCGTCCTGCGCCGGCCGCCGTTCGGCCACAAGGCCAAGTCCGCCCACGACATGGGCCGCGAATTCCGCATCCTTAATCAATTGCGCGACGGTTTCCCGTACTGCCCCAAGGCTTACGTGCACTGCACCGACGAGTCAGTGATCGGCGCCGAGTTCTATGTGATGGAGCGGGTCAAGGGCATCATCCTGCGCTCCGATCTGCCGCCGGAACTGGGCCTCGATGCCGCGAAGACCGAAGCGCTGTGCAAGAGCTTCATCGACCGCTTCGTCGAGCTGCACCGCGTCGACTACAACGCCTGCGGCCTTGGCGATCTGGGCAAGCCAGAAGGCTACGTCGCCCGCCAGATCAAAGGCTGGAGCGAGCGCTACGAAAAAGCCCTGACCCCGGATGCGCCACACTGGGAGCAGGTCAAAGCCTGGCTCAACGACAAGATGCCGGTCGACCATCCGACTTCGAGCATCGTCCACAACGACTATCGCTTCGACAACGTGATCCTCGACCCGAACAACCCGATGCAGATCATCGGCGTGCTCGACTGGGAACTGACCACCCTCGGCGATCCGCTGATGGACCTGGGCAACACCCTCGCCTACTGGATTCAGGCAGATGATCCGGCACCGGTGCAACTGATGCGCCGCCAGCCGAGCCACGCCCCGGGCATGCTGACCCGCCGCGAGTTCGTCGATTACTACGCCGAGCGCTCGGGCATCCGGATCGACAATTTCGACTTCTATTACACCTACGGCCTGTTCCGCCTTGCCGGCATCGTGCAGCAGATCTACTACCGCTTCTACCACGGCCAGACCCAGGACAAACGCTTCGCGCAGTTCATTCACATGAACAAACTGCTGGAGCAGATGAGCCTGCAGGTCATTGCGAAATCGAGCCTCTGACGGCCCACACCAAGGAACCTTTATGTCCAAGACTCAGTTGTTCGACCTCGACGGCAAAATCGCATTCGTCTCCGGCGCCAGCCGTGGCATCGGTGAAGCCATCGCCAAACTGCTGGCCCAGCAAGGCGCCCACGTGATTGTTTCGAGCCGCAAGCTCGAGGGCTGCCAGCACGTCGCCGACGCGATCATTGCCGCCGGCGGCAAAGCCACCGCCGTGGCCTGCCACATTGGTGAAATGGAACAGATCAGCCACGTGTTCGCCGGGATCAAGGAACAGTTCGGCCGCCTCGACATTCTGGTCAACAACGCCGCGACCAACCCGCAGTTCTGCAACGTGCTGGACACCGATCTGGGCGCATTCCAGAAGACCGTTGACGTGAACATTCGCGGCTACTTCTTCATGTCGGTGGAGGCCGGCAAGCTGATGCGCGAAAACGGTGGCGGCAGCATCATCAACGTCGCCTCGATCAACGGGATTTCACCGGGCGTGTTCCAGGGCATCTACTCGGTGACCAAGGCCGCCGTGATCAACATGACCAAGGTCTTCGCCAAGGAATGCGCGCAATTCGGCATCCGCTGCAACGCCCTGCTGCCGGGCCTGACCGACACCAAATTCGCTTCGGCATTGGTGAAGAATGACGCGATCCTCAAGCAGGCGCTGACGCAGATCCCGCTCAAGCGCGTGGCCGATCCGAGTGAAATGGCCGGGGCGGTGCTGTATCTGGCGAGTGATGCGTCGAGCTACACCACCGGGGTTTCACTGAATGTGGACGGTGGGTTCCTGTCCTAAACCAGACGCACCTGTGCAGGAGCTGCCGCAGGCTGCGATCTTTTGATCTTGATCTGCAAAAATCAAAGTCAAAAGATCGCAGCCTTTGGCAGCTCCTACAATGGATTGAGGTCAGGCAATGACCTTGGGCAACTGCCAGCCAAAGTGCACCGACAACAAGCGCAACAGCAAACAGGCGGCTCCCGCCAGCAAAGCTGCCGCAACCGGCGACACCCCGCAACGCCGCCCGACGATCAACACCGCCGCGCCGACGAACGCCGAACTGGCATACAAATCCGCCTGCAGCACCACCGGCACCCGCGCCAACACGATGTCGCGAATGACCCCGCCACCCACCCCGGTAATCGTCCCCATGAGCATCGCCACAAACGGCGAGATCCCGAAGTTCAAAGCCTTCTGCGCACCGGCCACGGCGAATAGCGCCAGGCCCGCAGCATCCAGCACGATCAGCGTCGAACCGGACCAGGCCAACACCTGCTCATGACAGACAAACGCCAGCCCGCCCATGGCAAATGCCAGCACCGGATAGCGCCAGTCGGCCACAGCTTTGGGCGGCGCGGCACCAATCAACAAGTCACGCGTTACCCCGCCGCCAAGGGCAACGATAAACGCAATGACCATCACCCCGAGCAGGTCGAGCTGAGCCCGCATCGCTGCAATCGCACCTTCCACGGCAAACACCGCCGTACCGGCCAGATCGGCCACCAGCACAACCCGCTCGACCCGAGCCCTCAACGCAAACGCCGCCCCACGCTACTGCGTGACACAACGGGTGGTGGTGATATGCCGAGTGACCTGCTCGTCAACGTACATATCGCCAGACACCTGAGTGTTTTCCAGGGTCTGACAAGTACGCACCGGCGGTGGCGGTGGCGCAGCAGGTGGAGGTGGCGGAGGACTGGCACAACCGCTTGACAGAGCGACAGAGAAAACCAGCGACAACGGCAGATACACGCGTTTCCCAGGATTATTCATAGGACGACCCGCGATGAATGGAAGAGCCACTTCCGCAATCGCGCACGACTGCAGCGGATCACAGAAGACCTGACCACTCATTCTTTATAGCCGACCACCTTGTAAGCGCCAGTGAAATGGAAAGGGATAGGGGAATTGGCTGTCGATTTTGTGGGGAGCAACGCTGAGTGGAACGGATACATCAGCAAGAGATTTGTTGGCTGGAAGGCCGTCTTCGCTGGCAAGCCAGCTCCCACAGAGATTGAGTATTGCTGACGGAATGAATCGGCTGTCAGGCCGCCTTCGCGAGCAAGCCCGCTCCCACATTTGGATTGAGTGCATTCAGTTAGAGATTGGTCGGCTCGTAGGCCGCCATCGCTGGCAAGCCAGCTCCCACAGGGGTTGAGTATTCCTGACTGAAATGGGTCAGCCGTCAGGCCGCCTTCGCGAGCAAGCCCGCTCCCACATTTGGATTGAGTGCATTCAGTTAGAGATTGGTCGGCTCGTAAGCCGCCATCGCTGGAAAGCCAGCTCCCACAGGGGTTGAGTATTCCTGACTGAAATGGGTCGGCGGTCAGGCCGCCTTCGCGAGCAAGCCCGCTCCCACATTTGGATTAAGTGCATTCAGTTAGAGATTGGTCGGCTGGAAGGCCGTCTTCGCTGGCAAGCCAGCTCCCACAGAGATTGAGTATTGCTGACTGAATGAGTCGGCTGTCAGGCCGCCTTCGCGAGCAAGCCCGCTCCCACATTTGGATTGAGTGCATTCAGTTAGAGATCGGGCGGCTCGTAGGCCGCCATCGCTGGCAAGCCAGCTCCCACAGGGGTTGAGTATTCCTGACTGAAATGGGTCAGCCGTCAGGCCGCCATCGCTGGCAAGCCAGCTCCCACAGGGGTTGAGTATTCCTGACTGAATGAGCCAGCGGTCAGGCCGCCTTCGCGAGCAAGCCCGCTCCCACAAAAATCACAGCAGATCGCATCCGCTTTTCACCACTCAACACAATGAGCGTTAGCTCGAGTACCGCTCTTGATCTGAGGGCCCGTCGGCAGGCTGAGTGGAGGGATTTATCCGGGGGTGGGAGCGCAGCGACCGTTTGGCGCAGCCAAACACAGCGAGAGGAGGTGCAGCGAAGCAAACCGTAGGCGCTGCCCCCCGGATGAATCCCGCAGCGAAGGAACCCGAGCCTAAGCGAGGGCCGAACGTCAGGGTAAAGCGTTTTTGGTTACTTTTTAGGCGTTTGTAAAAAGTGACCCGCCGTAAGGGCGGAACCCTAAGCCGCCGTTACCGCAGCAACGGATATACACCCAAAAACAACCCCAAACCCTAAGCCATATCCGGATCCCGAGAAGCCCGCAAAGAATTGCTCTCCAACTCATACCGCAACTCATCAATCAACGCCGCCACTGCCTCCGGCGTACGCAACGCATCAAGCTTCAACCCGCTGATCACCAGATCCACCTGCCCCGAATCCTGGTGATACAACTTCACCGTCAGCGACTGATCCCCATCCACTGAACACTCACACGCCAATGGCGAAAAGCTGTGTTCCAGGCTGGCGCGCAACTGCGCAAGACTCATCATGATGGCTGTTCCTTTAACTGTTTCGAAGGGAGACGATCCCGAGCCAACAGGCTCGTATCGCACCCCAACAGACTAAGAACTGCCCCACCCCACCAGAACCTGCATTTGCACCGCATGGGATAGTGCATTTGCACCTACCGTTGCCCCTTCGCGCCCCGCTCACCGGAAAACAGCCCCCGCTCCCGCGCCCAGACAATCGCCTCGCTGCGACTGTGCACATCGAGCTTGGAATACACCGTGGCGACATGATTACGCACCGTGTTCGGCGCCAGCTTCAGGCGTGCGGCGATTTCCTTGTCGGCCAGCCCTTCGCAGATCAGCCCCAGCACATCGCGCTCACGCGCCGTCAGGTCAGTGAACGACACACTCGGCAGCTGCGGGGAGTTGACCTTCTTCACGTTGGCCAGTTTTTCGATCAGCGTACGGCTGAACCACGTTGCATCCTTCATCACCTCCTCAATCGCTGCCACCAACTCCAGCTCCGTGCGTTTGCGCTCGGTGATGTCCATCAGCACCAGCAGATAGCACGGCGTGTCCTGAATATTCACGGTGTCGGCAGACACCGCGCACTCCAGCAGATCGGCATCCTTCTTGCGCACCCGCACGTCGACCCGATCCACCCGTCCGCTCTTGTGCAAGGCCGTGAGCAGCCGGGCCCGCGCGCCATCGTCATCAATGAAATCCAGCTGGGTCACGGTTTTGCCCAGGACCTCGTCGCTGTCATAGGCCAGCGTGTCGAGAAACGCCTGATTGACGTCGATCACCTGCTGCTCAGCGGCCGTGCAGATCAGAATCGGTACCGGGGTCAGACGGAACGCCTTGGCAAAGCGTTCCTCACTCTGACGCAGCGCCACTTCGGCCTTGTGCCGCAGCTCCATGTCGACGAAGGAAAACAGCATGCAATCCTCATCGTTGAGCACCAACGGCTGACCGGCGACGATCACTTGCTTGCTGCCGCCATCGGGCAGGCGCAGTTCGGCCTGCATTTGCGGAATGGTCGCCACATCGCGCAGACGCTGGATCGCCAGGTCCTTTTGCTCGGCCTGCTCGAAGATGTCGATTTCATAGGCCGAGGTGCCGATGACCTGATCGCGGGTGTAACCGGTCATCTCCAGAAACCCCGGATTGACCTTGATGTAGCGCAAATCGCTGAGACGGCAGATCACCGCCGGCGCCGGGTTGGCATTGAAGGTCTTCTCAAAGCGCTGCTCGGCGTTGGCCCAATCGGTGACGTCGCTCATGATCAGCACCAGCGACTCCGGCTGACCCTCGCGGTCGGTGAGCACCATGCTGCGCACACTGTGCACCCAGACATGCTCGGGGTCATCCACGGCACACAACTCGATCAACAGATCACTGAAGACTTCACAACGGGCGACGCGGCTGATCGGATAGCTCTCGGGCGGCAACAGGTGGTTGTTGCGATAGCGCAGAGTGAAACGCTTGGCATACTCATCGGCATTAATCCCCAGTTCACCGATCCGGCTGACACCGTGCATGGCCAGCGCCGCCTCATTGGCCCAGAGGATGCTCTGATCGAGCTCCAGCAGAATCACCCCGTCGGACAGCCCGGCGATGATCTGCTGCAACTGGCGACGATTGGTTTCAGTGGTCAGGACTTCCTGGCTCATTGGATCTCCACAGGGATTGCGCGTGTGAAGATTACGACCGCAGGCGTTCGTGATGGTGCCGAACATAAATTCCCGCACCACCACAATCCCCCTGTGGGAGCGGGCTTGCTCGCGAAGGCGGTGTGTCATTCAACTGATTTTTAACTGACACTCCGCCTTCGCGAGCAAGCCCGCTCCCACAGGGGGGATTAGCGTTGGCCGGAGGTTTCCACCAACTCCCGCAACGTATCGAGAAACAATCTGAGCACCGGCGAAGCATCATCCGCCCGGTAAGTCGCATACAACGGCACTTCCGGCAGCGCCGGCGTCAGCTTGCGAAACACCAGCCCCGCCGGGGCCAACTGCTCGATCGAGGCCGGTAGCAGCGCCACCCCGAAACCGGCGCGCACCAGACTGAGCAGGGTTTGCACCTCAATCACCTGCTGACGGATCTGCGGGGTGAACCCGGCCTGGATGCAGCACTGATAAAGGAAATTGGCAAACCGCGACTGCTTCAGTTCCAGCGCAACAAATGGCTCCTGGGCCAGATCCGCCGGGGCCAGCACTTCGCGCCTGGCCAGTGGATGATCGGCCGGCATCACCACATGAATCGGCTCGTAGATCAGCAACTCATTGCGCAGCAACGGATCGTCATAACCGACACGAAACACGCAGGCGTCGATACGTTTTTCCTTCAACGCCTTGACCTGCGCCGCCGGAGTCATTTCATGCAGCCGCCAGTTCACCTGCGGATAGCGCTCGCGAAACAGGTGCAGGGCTCTGGGCAGCACGCCGACCATCACCGAACTGATCATGCCGATTTCCAGTTCTCCGAGCTGGCCGCGTCCGGTCTGACGAGTGAGGTCCAGCGCTCGTTCCAGTTGTTCGAACACCAGCGGCGCCTGCTCCTTGAGCATCTGCCCCGCCGCTGTCAGCTCGACCCGGTGATGACTGCGCTCGAACAGCGGCGTGCCGAGTTCTTCTTCCAGCAGACGAATCTGCTGACTCAGCGGCGGCTGACAGATGTGCAAACGCTCCGCGGCGCGGCCGAAATGCAGCTCATCGGCCAAGGCCATGAAATACCGCAGCAGACGCAGGTCCATGGCGGCTTACCCCAGGCTCAGCGGTGTCGAACGCTGGCGCACTCCAGTCAGCGCAAACAGGGCGTTGGCAATCGCCGGTGCCACCGACGGACTGCCCAGCTCACCGACGCCACCGGGTTTGCCCGGCTCACCGTCCAGCACCAGGATATCGGTGGCCGGCATGTCCGACATGCGGGTCACGCGATAATCGTGGAAATTGCTCTGCACCACCCTGCCCTGCTGAATATCGAGCCGGTCGAACAACGCATGACCAAGGCCCCACATCAGGCCGCCGTAGATCTGCTCCTCGACCCCGCCCGGCGACACGGCCAAGCCGCAATCGACCACGCACGTCAGCTTCTCGACTTTCGGCTTGCCATCGACCGTCGCCACCCGCGCCACCACCGCGATAAAACTGGTGTAACCCTGATTGGTCGCGATCCCCAACGCAGTGCCCGGTGGCAACGGCTGGCCCCATCCGGCGCGTTCGGCAGCCTGTTTCAGCACCGCCACATGCCGTGGCCGCTCCTGCATGTTGGCCAGACGGAACGTCAGCGGATCCGCGCCTGCCGCATGGGCCAACTCGTCCATGAAGCTCTCGACGGCGAACACATTGGGAATAAAGCTCACCGAGCGATACCAGCCGCTGGGCACATGGCTTTCGTGCTTCACCCAGTTCAACTCCAGGTGCGGCGGACGATAGGCGAAGTCCCACGCGGTGATTGCCTCGGTGGTGCTGTAATCCATGTGATCCGGGCGTTCGAAGTAGCCCGGCTCCCACTGCTCCGGCGAGGCGGGCGACACAGCGTGCAGTTGCAGCGCGCTGAGTTTGCCTTGGGCATCGAGCGCACCTTTGACCCAGTGCAGCGTCGCCGGGTGATTGAACAATGCGTGCATTTCGTCTTCGCGGCTGTTGAGCAACTTCACCGGCACACCGGTCTGTTGCGCCAGATACGCCACCTCGAACAACCAGTATTTGGCCTCACGCGCACCGAAGCTGCCGCCGGACACCAACTCGTTGATGGTGACCTTGTCCTTGGTGATGCCGCACACGGTTTGCGCGGCTTCCAGCGCCGAGGACGGCACCTGCACGCCGCCCCAATAGGTGATCGCCTTATCCTGTACGTGCGCGGTGATGCAGATCGGCTCCAATGGGTTCTGCACTTTGTACGGCATGCTGTAATCGGCTTCGATCAGTTGCGCCGCGCCCGTCCATTGCGCGTCGACGTCGCCATGCGTCATGGCCTTGATGGTCTGGCTTTTCGGATCGGTAATAGCAGCCGCTTGCGCCTTGGCCAGTTCCGCGCTGTTGAACCCGGCCAGCGGCGAATCGCTCCATTTGATCTCCAGCAGCTTGCGCCCTTGCTGCGCCGCCCAGAACGTCTCGGCCAGCACCGCGACGCCTTCCAGGTTGCCGCCGAGCACGTCAGGGCGCCCGGGGACTGCAATCACCTTGCGTACGCCCGGCACCTGTAACGCCGCCGCCGAATCGACGCCAAGCACTTTCGCTCCGACCACTGGCGCGCGCTGAATCACCGCCACCAGCATCCCCGGTAGCTGCACGTCGATGCTGTACTTGAAACGCCCGCAAACCTTGGCCGCAGCATCTCGTTTGTGGCGCAGTTTGCCGATGTATTTGAACTGTGCCGGATCCTTCAGCGTGACGTGGGCCGGTGCCGGCAGATGCGCCGCCACCCCGACCAGTTCGCCGTAGCCGAGGCTGCGTTTGCTGGCGCTGTGAATGACCCGACCTTCTTCGGTGCTGCAACTGTCGGGGCTGACCTTCCATTGCTGCGCTGCCGCCGCGATCAGCAGCGCCCGCGCCGTGGCCCCGGCCATGCGCAAGCGCTCGTATTCCAGCGACACACTGGTGCTGCCGCCGGTGGAGAAGACCTTCCAGATCGGGTGAATGTAGGTGTCGAAAAACGGATCTTCCGGGGTGATCACCTGCACGGTCATCGGGTTCACATCCAGCTCCTCAGCCACACACGCAGCCAATGCCGTTTGCGTGCCGGTGCCAGAGTCGTGTTTATGCACCACCAGTTTCACCGTGCCGTCGGGGAAGATGCGCACCCAGGCATTGGGCTCGAATTCAGTGGCCGGCGCCGGAGCTTTCGGGTCGCTGGCGGCACTGGCGGATGGCAGGTAAATGGCAATCGCCAGGCCCGAAGCGAGCGTCGCCGCTTGCTTGAGAAACACCCGACGGGACGGCTCGTTCAAGGTGTCGTCGCGCAGGCTCATCACGCCTCCTTCGGCGCGTTCGCCGCGCGCTTGATCGCTTTGTTGATCCGCCCGTAAGTGCCGCAACGGCAGATATTCCCCGACATCGCGTTGCGGATCGAATCGTCAGTCACCGCAGCGCCGGTGTTGAGCAGCGCAGCGGCAGACATGATCTGCCCGGATTGACAGTAGCCGCATTGCGGCACATCTTCGGCGACCCAGGCCAGTTGCAGCGGATGGCTTTCGCTCGGCGACAGGCCTTCGATGGTGGTGATGCTGTGGCCCGCGACGGCGGCCAGCGGCAACTGGCAGGAACGCACCGCGACTCCGTCCAGATGCACGGTGCAGGCACCGCACAGGCCCATGCCGCAGCCGAATTTGGTGCCGGTGAGTTTCAGCTGATCACGCAGTACCCATAACAAGGGCATGGAGGGGGACGCTTCATCCAGCTCGCGTCGTTCGCCGTTTACCGTGAATGCGATCATTGTCAGGCTCCAAAAGAGCGGCCCGTCTTTGTGCGGGCCTGGTGACTGATTATTGGAACCCGGGCAACACGCGGCCAGCGACGATTTCTGCCAACCGGTGTAAGCAGGACTAACAACATGTACAAGCGATACCCGTCGGTGCAGTCCATGAGCGCGTTCATCCACGCAGCGCGCAGCGGCAGTTTTTCCAGCGCGGCGCGCAAACTGGATCTGACGCACAGCGCGATCAGCCAGCAGATCCGCGCCCTCGAAGACTTCATCGGCCAGCCGTTGTTTGTGCGTGAAGGTGGCGGCAGCAACCTGACCGATGCCGGGCAGTTGTTTGCCAGCGTGCTGGCGGATGGTCTGGCGCAGATCGACCGTGCACTGTCCTCGGTGAAAAACCGCAGCGTGGCGCAGCGTCTGACCCTGGACGTGGACAGTGAACTGGCGCAGAGCTGGCTCAATCCGCGCCTGCCGGAATTGCTCGACGGCCTGCCGGATTACGAGGTGACGCTGCTGTCGATGCCGCGCAGTGATCGCAGCACATTCGAGCGCGTCGATCTGGCGTTGCGTTACGGCTATGGCGATTGGGATGACTGCGAGATGACGCAGATCTGTGACGACCGGGTGCTGGCCGTGGCCTCGCCGGGGCTGCTTGAGCGCTATGGTTTGCAGTTGCCGTTGAGCCCGGCGCAGATTCTGCAACTGCCGCTGTTGGGGTATACACGGCGGTCGTGGATTCCGTGGCTGGATGCGGCCGGGATGCCTCCGGTAGAGCCAGCGGCGCGGGTGATTTTCGATAATGCGGCGAACTTGATTGCGGCTGCCGAAGCCGGGGTTGGCGCCGGGTTGGTGCGCGGACTACTCGCCGCCGATGCGTTGCGCAGTGGGCGGCTGGTGGCGTTGAACGAGGCGCAGATTGCTGCGCATTACAACCTCTACGCGGTGTGGCCGCATGGCCAGGCCGAGCGCGTGGCGCCGGTGGTTGAAGCCATCAAACAGTTGGCCCTGCGTACACAGTCCTGACGCCTTCGCGAGCAAGCCCGCTCCCACATTTCGAGCGCATTCCTCCCGCTGAAATGCATTACCCTTTTGGGAGCGGGCTTGCTCGCGAAGAGGCCCATCAGTCACATCACTGTTGAATGACACACCGCCATCGCGAGCAGGCTCGCTCCCACATTTCGAGCGCATTCCTCCCGCTGAAATGCATTCCCCCTGTGGGAGCGGGCTTGCTCGCGAAGAGGCCCCATCAGTCACATCACTGTTGAATGACACTCCGCCATCGCGAGCAGGCTCACTCCCTCATTTCGAGCGCATTCCTCCCGCTGAAATGCATTCCCCTGTGGGAGCGGGCTTGCTCGCGAAGAGGCCCATCAGTCACATCACTGTCGAATGACACACCGCCATCGCGAGCAGGCTCACTCCTACAATTGGAATGTGCCCCCCTGTAGGAGTGAGCCTGCTCGCGATAGCGCCTGTACAGTTTCCGCAGAAGTAAAAACCAAAACCATATCGCCCAAGTATCACCACCGCGCCCAATTAATATTGTACGAACCCCTTCCCCCTTTCCAATACTCGCCCTCAGCAACCACCCACCCGGGCCGGATGCGAACAGGCGAGGGAATGCGCGAGACCTGCGCATAGAAATGGCCGATAGCCCGGGGCGTGGATGCCGAGAGCCGCAAGGCTCCCTTCCCCGCTATCAGGAGATCGACTTCAATGATCATCGATATCAGCTGCTATCCCACGGATCTCGTGGACCTCGCCTGGAGGCATGACGGTGACCCGTTCACCGGCGAGCGTCTGCTGGAGATGATGGATGGCCCGTACATGGTCAACGGCAAGCCTCGCCGGATCGACAAAGCCTTCATCCAGCCGCCGCAGGGCAACACGATTTACACCTGGACCGACGGCGAACTCTCGGGTCGTGAATCCATCGACGCCTACATGGCCTACACCCTGAAAATGGTGCAGACCTACCCCGATCGTTTCATCGGTTGCTTCGTCTACAACCCGCGTTGCGGCGTGGAAAACGGCGTCGAAGCGATCGAGCGCTACGTCAAGGAGCACGGTTTCAAGATGGTGCAGATGCAGGCCAACATGCACGCCTACCGGCCTGACCGTGCACTGGACTGGGTGCGCCCGTGCTTCGAGAAATGCGCCGAGCTGGGCATTCCGGTCAAGCTGCACACCGGCGACGGGCCGTATAGCATCCCGTCGGAATGGGTGCCGATGATCAAGGAATTCCCCAACGTGAATTTCATCATGGCCCACTTCGGCGTGCAGACCGGCGGGGTCTACGTGTTCGAACCGATGCAATGGGCGATGGAACTGCCCAACGTCTACTGCGAGTCCGGCTGGTGCCTGCAATCGCGGATCGTCGAGTTCGCCAAGGTTCTGCCGACGCACAAGATCCTCTTCGGCACCGACACCCCGCCGAACGAACCGGGCATGTGGCTGCGCCTGCTCGAAGTCTTGTGCCACGAGCCGCCGCAGGGTCTGAACCTCGACGAAGACACCCTCGAGGAATACCTGGGCAACAACACCGCGCGGATGATCGGCCTCGAGCCAACCGCACCGCCGCGTTCCGTTTCCGAAGCAGAGGCGCAGCTCAAGCGCCCCGTCACCACGCAACTGGCCAGGAGCTGAACCGATGATCATCGACACCCATCTGCACCCCACCAACCTGGTCGACGAGGCCTGGCGCCACACCGGCGAACCGTTCACCGGCGAGCGCATGCTCAAGCTGATGGACGGCCCGTACATGATCAACGGCAAACCACGCCGCATCGACATGGGTTTCATCCAGCCGCCACCGGGCAACACCGGTTATCGCGACGGCAACCGCCGGGGCCGCGAGGGCGTGCGTGACTACATGTCCTACGTCGCCGAACTCTGCGTGAAGTACCCGGACCGGTTCATCGGCAACTTCAACTTCAACCCGCGCTGGGGCCCGGAAAACGGTGCGGCAGAGCTGGAATTCCACATCAAGGAATACGGCTTCAAGATGCTCAAACTGCACGCCAACATGCACGGTTATCGCCCGGACCGGGCGCTGGACTGGTTGCGTCCGGCGATGAAAGTCTGCGCCAAGTACAACATCGTGGTGCTGATCCATACCGGCGACGGTCCGTACACCATTCCGACGATGTTATGGATCATCACC
>NZ_JBIUVO010000009.1:0-95783 GCF_044742995.1 Pseudomonas sp. NPDC087803 | reverse complement strand
GAATCCGGCTGGTGCTTCCAGTCGCGGATCGTCGAATTCGCCAAGGAGCTGCCGCGTAACAAGATCGTGTTCGGCACCGACTCGCCGCCGAACGAACCGGGCATGTGGCTGCGCGAGCTGGAGGTGTTGTGCTCGCCGGCACCGCAAGGGTTGGGCATCGACGAGGATCATCTAGAGGACTACCTGGGCAACAACATCGCCCGGTTGTGCGGGATCGAACCGACACCACCGCCGAAGGATCTGGTTGAGGCCGACATACGCCTGACCACCACGTATCTCTGATACTGCTGTTCGCTGAAGCCATGCTGAACACTTGTGGCGAGGGAGCTTGCTCCCGCCGGGTGGCGAAGCCGCCCCAAAGAACAAGGCCTGCTGCGCAGTCCAGCGGGAGCAAGCTCCCTCGCCACAGGGATCTGCTCAGCACCTAAGTGAACAATAGAGGCAACACAGCGACTTTACAGGCACGAAGATGACCCGGCGTTCCCTCGACCGGCAGGCCAACGGCTGCTCGATCGAACGCCCTCTCACCCCTGCGTGCCTGCTTTTTACGAGGTGAAACCATGACCCGTTCGACGCTCGGCGACACGCAGGATTTTCACGTTTTCATCGACGCCTATCGCCGTGAGTACCCGGACGATGTGCTGACCATCACCCAAGCGCTTTCTGCCGATCAGGACGTCACTGCCCTGGTCGATGCCCTCGCCGCACAGGGCCGCGATCCGTTGCTGATCTGCGACAACGTCGGCGGCCTCAAGGTGCCGGTGGCGACCAATCTGTTCGCCTCCCGCACCCGCATTGCCCGGTTGTTCGAGGTCACGCCTGCGCAATTGCACGAAACTTTTCAGAGCCGCGCCAACCAGCCCATCGCCCCGCGCTACGTGGCAACCGGCCCGGTGCTCGATGAAGTGTTCGAAGGCGAAGCCGTGGATCTGGCGCTGCTGCCGATGCTCAAGCACTTCGACAGCGATCGTGGCCCGTACATCACCAACGCGATCATCATCGCCGAGGACCCGCTGACCGGCATCGCCAACATGAGCTACCACCGCTCGATGCGCCACGCCCGCCAGTCCCTGGCGACCAGCCTGCACTCGCGCGGTCACCTGTGGCGGATGCTGCAGACCGCCCGTGAGCGCGGCGAAGAATTGCGCGTGGCGATGGTGGTCGGCGCGCATCCGTTGTTCATGCTCGCCGCTGCCGCACGCCTGCCCTACGGCAGCGATGAACGCGCCGTCGCCGGCGGCTTGTTCGGCGCCCCGCTGGAGCTGGTCAAGACCCCGCGCTACGGCATCGGCGTACCGGCATACGCGGAGTTCGTCCTCGAAGGCGCCATCGACCCGACGGCCTACGCCGAAGAAGGCCCGTTCGGCGAGTTCAGCGGTTACTCCTCGGATCGTTCGACCAACAACGTGCTGCGCGTCGACACCCTGTTGCGGCGCAAAGACGCCTGGCTGGTGGACGTGATGGGCGGCCGCTACGCCGAACACCTGACCCTCGCCCGGCTACCGCGCGAAGCGGAGATGAGCGAAAAACTCAAGGCGCGCTTCCCTGCCGTCACCGCCGTGCATTACCCGAATTCCGGCACGCACTTTCATTGCTACGTGGCACTGGATCAGAGCCGCGACGGCGAAGCGCGGCAGATCATGCTCGCCCTGCTCGGCTGGGACCCGTACCTGAAAAGCGTGATCGCGGTGGACAGCGATATCGACATCACTGACGACAGCCAGGTGTTGTGGGCACTGGCCACGCATTTCCAGCCGCATCTGGATATTTTCGTGATCGACGGCTTGCCCGGCAGCCCGCTGGATCCTTCGTCCTCGGTCAACGGCACCACTTCGCGCATGGGCCTGGACGCCACCCGTGGCTCGGGCTTCGACGGGATCAAGGCGCAGCTCGATCAGGACGTGCTCGAGCGTGCCCGGCAACTGCTCAAAGGGCTGGCATCGTGAACCGCCAGCGGTTGGTAGTGGGCATCAGCGGCGCGTCCGGCTTCCTCTACGGCGTGCGCCTGCTGCAGCTGCTCGCCGAACTGGACATCGAAAGCCACCTGATCATCAGCCGCGCCGCGCTGCTGACCATGGCCCACGAGACTGACTACAAACTGGCCGATGTCACTGCGCTCGCCAGCCACTACCACCGCGCCGATGACGTCGCCGCCGGGATCGCCAGCGGGTCGTTTCGCTGCCTGGGCATGGTGGTCGCGCCGTGTTCGATGCGCACGCTGGCGGAGATCGCCACCGGCACTTCGTCCGGGCTGATCGGCCGCGCCGCCGACGTCACCCTCAAGGAACGCCGCACCTTGGTGCTGATGGCCCGCGAAACGCCGCTGACCCTCGCCCACCTGCGCAACATGACAGCCGTCACCGAGATGGGCGGGATCATCGCGCCCCCAGTGCCGGCGTTCTACGCCCGGCCCGAGAGCCTTGCACAGATGGTCGATCACAGCCTCGGCAGAGTGCTCGACCTGTTCGGCCTCGATGCCGGGGTCGCCACCCGCTGGAAAGAACACCGAGAACCCTGTGGGAGCGGGCTTGCTCGCGAATGCGGTGGGTCATTCAACAATGATGGTGGCTGACCCTCCGCATTCGCGAGCAAGCCCGCTCCCACCCAGAGCAAATCCGCGTCCATCAAGGAGCTTCACATGAACACCCCCTTCAACGCCCCAACCCCGAACACCAAAATCCCCGTGACCATCCTCACCGGCTTCCTCGGCGCCGGCAAAACCACCCTGCTCAACTACATCCTCAAGGAAAACCACGGGCGCAAGATTGCCGTGATCGAAAACGAGTTCGGCGAGGTCGGCATCGACGGCGATCTGGTGCTCAGCTCCGAGACCGAAGAAATCTACGAGATGGTCAACGGCTGCGTGTGCTGCACCGCCGAGGTTCGTGAGGATCTGGTGCGCATCGTCCGCGAGCTGGTGGCGCGTCCGGTGCGCCTCGACCACATCCTGATCGAGACCAGCGGTCTGGCCGATCCGTACCCGGTGGCGCAGAGCTTTTTCATCAATGACCCGATTGCCGAGGAAGTCGAACTCGATGCGATCGTGACCATGGTCGACGCCAAGCACATCGCCCAGCACCTGGAAGATCTGCAACTGGATGGCGTCGACAATCAGGCGGTGGATCAGATCGTCTGCGCCGACCGCATCGTCATCAACAAGGTCGATCTGGTCAGCAGCGACGAAGTGGAAATCCTGCGCGGCAAGATCCGTGGTTTGAATGCCACGGCGGATCTGGTGACCTCGACCCACGCGCAAATCGACCTGACGAAAATCCTCGGCATCGGCGCGTTCGAGTGCACGCAGAAGCTCATGGAAATCGGCGCTGAACCTGAGCATCACGACCATGACCACCATCATGAATCGGAAGACCACGAACACGACCCCAGCGTGTCATCGGTGGGCATCGCCGTGGACGGCGCAGTCAACCTGATGGCGTTCCACCGCTGGATCAGCGAGCTGCGCTCCTCGCAGGCGGACAACCTCTATCGGATGAAAGGCGTGCTCGCCGTAGCCAACGAGGACCAGCGTTACGTGCTGCAGGGCGTGCACAGCCTGGTGGAGTTCCGCGCCTCGACCGCATGGGGCACGGAGCCCCGTTCGAGCAAGATCGTGTTCATCGGCCGCGACCTGGATCGTGCGGCGCTGAACCAGGGCTTTGCCGCCTGCCTGGCAGGCTGAACAAGGCATCGGAGCCGGTGGATGGCGGTTCCGGGCACGAATGACTGAGACCATTCAATTGACGGTGACACCGAACCTGTGGCGAGGGAGCTTGCTCCCGCTGGGTCGCGAAGCGGCCCCTGAAAAGCATGGGCCTGCTGCGCAGTCCAGCGGGAGCAAGCTCCCTCGCCACAGGTGTCATCACGGAGTCAATCAATTGATCAGCATCAGACGAATACCCCTCTCTACCGCATAAAAACAGCCAGAGGTGATTCCCCATGTCGTCAGCCACTCCTTCCTCCACCGTGCACCCCGTTGACCGCGTCCTCCCGGTGCGACAGATGCTCACCCTCGGCCTGCAACACATGGCCGTCTCGTACATCGGCGCCATCGCCGTGCCGTTGATTGTCGCCAGTGCTCTGAAAATGTCCCACGCCGATACCGTGGTGCTGATCAGCACCACGCTGTTCTGCTCCGGCATCGCCACCCTGTTGCAAACCGTCGGCTTCTGGAAATTCGGCGTACGCCTGCCGATTCTGCAGGGCGTGGCATTCAGCAGCGTCGGCCCGGTGATCGCCATCGGCAGCAACCCCGACGTGGGCTTCGCCGGGGTCTGCGGCGCGGTGATCGGCGCGGGGATTTTCACCATGCTGATGGCGCCGTTCGTGGGTCGATTGCGGCGGTTTTTCCCGCCGGTGGTCACCGGCTGCATCGTCACGGTGATCGGCTTGCAGCTGTTCCCGATCGCCTATGAATGGGTCGGTGGCGGACGCAACGCGAGTAACTTCGGCGCCCCGGCATTTCTCGCGGTGGCGGTGGTGGTGCTGCTGACCATTCTGCTGGTCAATCGCTATGGCAGTCCGTTGCTGCGCAACATGGCGGTGCTGGTGGGCATGCTGGTCGGCGCCGGTCTGGCCTACGGTCTGGGCATGGGCAATTTCCACAGTGTCGAAGAGGCGCCGTGGCTGACCGTGCCCTACCCGTTTTACTTCGGCCTGCCGACCTTCAGCCTGATCCCCATCGCGACCATGGTGGTGGTGATGATCGTGCAGATGGTCGAGTCGATGGGGCTGTTCGTGGCCATCGGCGACATCGTCGACAAACCGGTGGAAGACAAGCAGGTGATCAACGGCCTGCGCGCCAATGGCCTGGCCAGCACCATCGCCGGGATGTTCGCGGCATTCCCGTTTATCGCCTTCATGGAAAACGTCGGCCTGGTGATCCTGACCGGCGTGCGCAGCCGCTGGGTGGTCGCCGTCAGTGGCCTGCTGATGTGTTCGATTGCACTGGTGCCCAAGGCCGGGGCGATCATCGCCTCGATGCCGACGGCCGCACTGGGCGGCGCCGGTATCGCGATGTTCGGCGTGGTCGCGGCAGCGGGCATCCAGACCCTGGCCAAGGTCGATTACGAGCGCAATCGCTACAACGTGCTGATCGTCGGTTTCACCATCGCCGCCGCGCTGGTACCGGTGCTCGCGCCCACCCTGTTCAAACAAATGCCCGAGTGGTCACAGCCGTTTCTGCACAGCAGCGTGGTCATCGCCTGCCTGGTGTCGGTGCTGCTCAACGCGGCGCTCAACGGCGTCAGCGTGCCAGACACCACACCCGGCAAATCCGCCTCGCACATTCTCTGACTGGAGCCTGCCCATGACTCAACTTCAAAACATCCTGATCAAAAACCCGCTCGCGGTGATGACCGGCCTGCGCGGCCCGCGTGCCCGGGCCGGCGCAGTGGACATTCGCGTGATCAACGGACGCATCGCCGAAATGGCCACCGACCTCCAAGCGCAACCCGGCGAGCGAGTCATCGATGCGCGCAACGGCGTGGTCTATCCGGGCTGGATCAACACCCACCATCACCTGTTCCAGAACCTGCTCAAAGCCGTGCCCGCAGGCCTGAATCAGGATCTGCAAGGCTGGCTGGCAAGCGTGCCCTACCCACGTCTGAACCGCTTTACCCCGCACCTGGCACGGATCGCCGCCCGCCTGGGCATGGTCGAGTTGCTGCTGTCCGGGGTGACGACGTGCGCCGATCATCACTATCTCTACCACGCCCACGGCACGACCGAGACCGGGGATCTGCTGTTCGATCTGGCCGATGAGTTCGGCCTGCGTTTCGTGCTCTGTCGCGGTGGCGCGCTGGAATCGGCGAGCGCGCACCCGGGCTTCTCGAAAACTGCGCTGCAACCGGAAAGCCTCGAGCAAATGGTCGGCGACATCGAGCGACTGAAATCGCTGTATCACCAGGACACCCCGGACGCCCTGCGCCGGGTCGTCGTCGCACCCACCACGCCGACCTTCTCGCTGCCGCCAACCCTGCTGCGCGAACTGGCGCACACCGCGCGCGGCCTCGGTCTGCGCCTGCACACACATTTGTCGGAAACGCAGAACTACGTGAATTTCTGCCGCGAGAAATACAACTGCCTGCCGGTGGAATTCGTCGCCGAACACGAATGGCTAGGCCCCGACGTCTGGTTTGCCCATGCCGTGCACCTGCAACCCGGCGAAATCCGCATGCTCGCCCAGACCGGCACCGGCATCTCACACTGCCCGGTAAGCAACGCCCGCCTCGGCAGCGGCGTCGCGCCGGTGCCGCAAATGTTTGATGCCGGCGTGCCGATCTCCCTCGGCGTCGACGGCGTCGCGTCCAACGAATCCGGGAGCATGGTCGGCGAAGCCAACACTGCGTGGCTGATCCACCGCGCCGAACAAGGCGCTTCGGCGACCACTGCCGAAGACGTGATCCACTGGGGCACGGCGGGCGGTGCGCAGGTATTGGGACTGGGCGCGGTCGGCACACTGGAAATCGGGCAAGCGGCGGATCTGGTGATCTACAGCCTCGACCATCCACGCTTCTTCGGTTTCCACGACAGTGCGGTTGCACCGGTCGTCGCGGGTGAACCGATCACGGTGAAATACAGTTTGGTGGGCGGCCGGATCGTGGTCGATAACGGCGTGATTCCGGGGCTGGATATCGAACGGATGCGCGCCGAGGCGTGGGAAGGTGTGCAGGCGCTGATGAAGGTCGAGGATTGATCCGCAGGCGATGCAAAACCTGTAGGAGTGAGCCTGCTCGCGATAGCGGTGTGTCAGCTGACATTTGCGCTACTGACGCCCCGCTATCGCGAGCAGGCTCACTCCTACAGGGAACAACAGCGCATTCGCGGACTCGGGGTTTGTCGACTAAGGTTATTCCCTCATCGGATTGAGCCCCTGCCAGCTACACCGGGCTCTTGATCAAGGAGAGACTGATGACGTCGCGTCGCAACATCGAACAGACTTATCGCACCTGGTCCAGCCCGATTCTGCTGGAGCTGAAAAAGCGCGAACACCAAATGGCGCCGGTCGAGCGTCAGGCGCTGGAGAATGTTTTGGTCGAACGAAGGTTGCTGGATATTGGGAACGCCAACGGCCCCGACCGACGCCAGGGCACAGCGGGCAAGAATGACCGGCCCGGTTGATCAGCGGATCAGACCGGGTTGAGGTTCAACCCCAGCTTCAGCAGTTCCTTGCGCAGCATCGACGGTTTCACAACCGCCATTGCTGCGTGCCATTGCAGCGCCAACAACCGATCCAGCTTCTGCTGGCTGAGCACGGGTTCAGCCAGCAAACAACTCTTGCCGTCGCGGATGCTGATGATGTTGAGCAACCAGTCATCGCCCTGCCTGGCCATCCAGCCGCCGATCTCGTTGCGATGTTTGTGAAGCAACGCATCGGCGTCCCACACCGTCATCTGAGCGAAAACCTGCGGCAGGTTGCTGTCCGGTTTGAAGCGCTTCAGATCCGCCGCTAACGCAGCCTGCAGGTCTGCTTCGATGGCGGCCTGACATTCGAGAAAATACTGCTCGGGCCAATTCACCGGCAGATTCGCCCGCTGCATTAATGCCTCATAAGCCTCAATATCCGCCTCAGAGGTCATTTGCCCGGTGAGGTTAAGCGTGTTATCGAGGATTGCCGTGGCCAGCAATGCCGCGCTTTGCTCGCTGATTCGCGAGAGCAGACCGGCAGCTTGCCAGCGCTGAAAAACCAGCGTCGCCGCTGCACCAATCGGGCGGATGTCGGCGGCTGGACCCAGTCGCTCAGCCCAGTACCGTTCAAAACCGGGATGATGGTCGATGACCTCCACCACTTGGTCGAGCACCACCAGCGGGTCGAAGTGCTGATAGTCGGACACATCGACCAGCACGAATTCGTCGTTTACTTGTGGAGAGCAGCGGTGAAACTCAGCGCCCCAACTCAGAACGGTCGGCGACACGCTGCCGTTGGGTTCAGCACTGCTGACAGCACGGGCGAGAATGCCTTGCAGGTTGAGCAACTCTGCGTAAGCGATGCAGCAGGCGTAGGCGTCGATGTCCAGATAGGACGCGCCGGAGGTGATGATTTTCATGGGGCGCAAACGTCGCACATTTCCATGACATTGGGGTGACATAAAAAGATCGCAGCCTGCGGCAGCTCTTACAGGGGATTTGTGTCCGTTTCTGTAGGGGCTGCCGCAGGCTCGGGCCGCGATCGGACGATCTTTTGATCTTCAGGCCGCAGCTTTACCAGCGGCCACCATCGCCGAAGCCGCGAGCATCGCCCGCAACAACACCGCGCACCCGGCCGCCAGATCATCCGGCGCCGCGTTCTCGATTTCGTTGTGGCTGATCCCGCCCTCGCACGGCACAAAGATCATCCCCGCCGGGCCGAGTTCGGCGAGGAAGATTGCGTCGTGGCCGGCGCCACTGACGATGTCCATGTGTGACAGGCCCAGGCCTTGCGCCGCACCGCGCACGGCTTCGACGCAGCCTTTTTCGAAGTACAGCGGCGGGAAGTCGGCGGTCGGGGTCAGTTCGTAGGTCAGGCCGTGTTCTTCGCAGGTGGTATCGATGACTTGCTTGACCTCGGCGATCATCGAGTCCAGGCGCGCCGGTTGCAGATGGCGGAAGTCGAGGGTCATGCGCACTTCGCCGGGGATGACGTTGCGCGAGCCGGGATAGGCTTGCAGGCAACCGACGGTGCCGCAGGCATGAGGTTGGTGGCCGAGGGCCGCGCGGTTGACCGCACCGACGATCACCGAGGCGCCGACCAGAGCGTCCTTGCGCAGGTGCATCGGGGTTGGCCCGGCGTGGGCTTCGACGCCGCGCAGTTTCAGGTCGAACCACTTCTGCCCGAGTGCGCCGAGCACCACACCGATGGTTTTCTGTTCGTCTTCGAGGATCGGGCCCTGTTCGATATGCGCTTCAAAATACGCACCGACTTTATGCCCGCTGACTTTGCGTGACCCGGCGTAACCAATGGCGTTGAGCGCTTCGCCGACGGTGACGCCCTCGGCATCGACTTTGGCCAGGGTTTCTTCGAGGGTGAATTTTTCCGCGAAAACCCCGGA
Organism: Pseudomonas sp. NPDC087803; assembly: GCF_044742995.1. Lineage (NCBI taxonomy): Bacteria > Pseudomonadati > Pseudomonadota > Gammaproteobacteria > Pseudomonadales > Pseudomonadaceae > Pseudomonas > Pseudomonas sp. NPDC087803. The sequence continues at coordinate 86,757 of NZ_JBIUVO010000009.1, read as the reverse complement.
ACCCATCATGCACGGGGCGAAGCGCGAGCCTTCTTCGTTGGTCCAGACCACCACTTCCAGCGGCGCTTCGGTCTCCACGCCGAGGTCATTGAGGGTGCGCAGCACTTCGACCCCGGCGAGCACGCCGAAGCAGCCGTCGAACTTGCCGCCGGTGGGCTGGGTGTCGATGTGGCTGCCGGTCATCACCGGCGGCAGGTTCGGATTGCGCCCCGGGCGCCGGGCAAAGATGTTGCCGACTTCATCCACGGTAACGCTGCACCCGGCGTCCTTGCACCATTGCACGAACAGGTCGCGGGCCTGGCGGTCGAGGTCGGTCAGGGCCAGACGACAGACCCCGCCCTTGACCGTTGCACCGAGTTTGGCCAGCTCCATGAGCGAGGCCCAGAGACGGTCGCGGTTGATGTGCTGATGGGTGGATTGCAGAACGTCTACGGCTGCGTTCATGTTGATCTCCTCAGGCAGTTCTTATGAGTGTCTTCAGGTAATTCTTTGGTGGGTTTGAGGCCGCCTTCGCGAGCAAGCCCGCTCCCACAGGTGAACGCATTCCAAAATGTGGGAGCGGGCTTGCTCGCGAAGGGGCCATCTCTCACACCGAAGATTTCACAACAGACGGGCTGCTTCGCATCGAACACAACCCGTAATAAATCACCCCACCCAGCGCCGAACCGGTAAACCAGCCGTAGCTGTAAAACCAGCTGAACGCATCGCTACCGAGCGACAGCAGGGTCAGCACCACCGGCACACCAAACGCGGTAAACCCGGCCCAGTTCCACGCCGGATACACGTCGTCGCGGTACAACCCGGCCAGGTCCAGTTGTTGTTTCTTGATCAGGAAATAGTCCACCACCATGATCCCGGCAATCGGCCCGAGCAGGCTCGAATAGCCCAGCAGCCAGTTGGAATACACGGTCTCCAGGCTGACATCGGACACGATCAGCCCGAGCTTTTTCAGCAACTCGTGGGCCATCAGCGCGAGCCCGACAAACCCGGTGAGCAACACCGCTTTGGTGCGGTTGATTACCTTGGGCGCGATGTTCTGGAAGTCGTTGGTCGGCGAAACAATATTCGCTGCAGTGTTGGTCGACAGCGTGGCGATGATGATCAGCGCCATGGCCACCGCCACCCACACCGGGCTCTGGATATGGCCGATCAGACTGACCGGATCCGATACGGTCACGCCGACCAGTTTCACCGACGCGGCAGTCATCACCACCCCCAGCGAAGCGAACAGGAACATGGTCAGCGGCAGACCGAAAATCTGCCCGAGGATCTGGTCCTTCTGACTTTTGGCGTAGCGGCTGAAGTCAGGAATATTCAGTGACAGCGTGGCCCAGAAACCGACCATCGCCGTCAGCCCGGCAGCGAAGTAACTGACCACACTGGCGCCTTCAGGGCGCTTGGGTGGAATCGCCAGCAGTTCGGTCATCGACACATTGGGCATGGCCCACATCAGCAAGCCGATACCGACCGCCACCAGCAGCGGCGCGGACAGGGTTTCCAGCCACTTGATCGACTCGGCACCACGGATCACCACCCACAGGTTCAATGCCCAGAAAATCATGAAACCGATCACCTCGCCCGTTCCGCCGAGGGACTTCCAGCCGTCGAAGATCGAGCCGAGAAACAGGTGAATCGCCAATCCGCCAAACATCGTTTGAATGCCGAACCAGCCGCACGCCACCAGCGCACGAATCAGGCACGGCACGTTGGAGCCAAGCACGCCGAATGACGAGCGCAGCAGCACCGGAAATGGAATGCCGTACTTGGTGCCGGGGAAAGCATTGAGGGTCAACGGGATCAACACGATGACGTTGGCCAGCAGAATCGCCATCAGCGCTTCGCCGACGGTCAGGCCGAAATACGCAGTGAGCACGCCACCGAGGGTGTAGGTCGGCACGCACACCGACATACCGACCCACAGCGCGGTGATGTGCCATTTGTTCCAGGTTCGTTCGCGCACCTTGGTCGGTGCCATGTCGTGGTTGTAACGGGGACTGTCGAGGACGTCGCTGCCGGCTTCGAGTTCGAACAAGCCGTCGCGCTCGGTCACTTGCGATCTGTTCTGTTGCATGGCCGCTCCACTGTTCTTCTGATTATTTTTTTGCTCATCAGGCGACTGCACACCAAGGTACGAGCCGGACGATGGCCGGAGGAACTGACAACTTTCTTGCACCGGCCATGGTGTCAGCGGCGGCATCAATAAACGTGCCGGGTACTCCGTCTGACGCTTGAACAGTGCTACAAACGCATTGCAACTTTCTGATATTGCTCGGTTTTAATTATTCACCAGAAGAGTTCTGGAAAACTTGTCTGCACGCTCAGGCAAAACGTCTGCCAAGTTGTCCGAACTGTCAGGACTCAATCTGGTGCACTGCACTTTTTTTCATCACGGGCGCTCAACCGCAGCTCAACTTCAAGCGGCTGATTTCACATAGGAAATCTTGCTCATATTTCCATCCTGTCAAGTGCGTCAAAATGGTGAACAGCCTCACCATTTTGGTGATTTTTGTTTTTTATCCTTATTTTTCATGCACTTAAAACAGCAATAAGCTTATAAAAAATAATCTTGATCAATTGCATAACTGCGACTAGCTTCTATTCCTGACAGCGTTGACAGGAATACGCCGATCAGCGTTGTACATCAATAAAACATTTAGAACCGGCACAAGTCGGTCATGCCTGCGAGGAACTCGGAATGTCTCTGTTGATCCGTGGCGCCACCGTTGTTACCCATGATGAAAGTTATCGCTCCGACGTCTATTGCGCCGACGGCGTGATCAAAGCCATTGGTCAAAACCTGGATATTCCCGCCGGCGCCGAAGTACTCGACGGCAGCGGCCAATACCTGATGCCCGGCGGCATCGACCCGCACACCCACATGCAACTGCCGTTCATGGGCACCGTGGCCAGTGAAGACTTCTACAGCGGCACCGCCGCAGGTTTGGCCGGGGGTACCACCTCGATCATCGACTTCGTGATTCCCAATCCGCAGCAGTCACTGATGGAAGCGTTTCACCAGTGGCGCGGCTGGGCCGAGAAGTCGGCGTCGGACTATGGCTTTCACGTCGCGATCACCTGGTGGAGCGAACAAGTGCGTGAGGAAATGGCCGAGCTGGTCAGCCAGCACGGGATCAACAGCTTCAAGCATTTCATGGCCTACAAGAACGCGATCATGGCCGCCGACGACACGCTGGTGGCGAGTTTCGAGCGCTGCCTGGAACTCGGCGCGGTGCCGACCGTGCATGCGGAAAACGGCGAACTGGTCTATCACCTGCAACGCAAGTTGATGGCCCAGGGCATCACCGGGCCTGAAGCACATCCACTGTCGCGGCCATCGCAGGTGGAAGGTGAAGCGGCGAGCCGGGCGATCCGTATTGCCGAGACCATCGGCACGCCGTTGTACCTGGTGCACGTTTCGACCAAGGAAGCGCTGGACGAAATCACCTACGCCCGCAGCAAGGGTCAACCGGTGTACGGCGAGGTGTTGGCCGGGCATTTGCTGCTCGATGACAGCGTCTACCAGCACCCGGACTGGCAGACCGCCGCCGGTTACGTGATGAGCCCGCCGTTCCGCCCGCGCGGGCATCAGGAGGCGCTGTGGCATGGTCTGCAAAGCGGCAATCTGCACACCACCGCCACCGACCACTGCTGCTTCTGCGCCGAGCAAAAAGCCGCCGGCCGCGACGACTTCAGCAAGATCCCCAACGGCACCGCCGGCATCGAAGACCGCATGGCGGTGCTGTGGGATGAAGGGGTCAACAGCGGACGATTGTCGATGCAGGACTTCGTCGCCCTCACCTCCACCAACACCGCAAAAATCTTCAACCTTTACCCGCGTAAAGGCGCGATCCGCGTCGGCGCCGATGCCGACCTGGTGCTGTGGGATCCGCAAGGCACCCGCACCATTTCCGCCAAGACCCACCATCAGCAGGTGGACTTCAACATCTTCGAAGGCAAGACCGTGCGCGGCGTGCCGAGCCATACCGTCAGCCAGGGCAAAGTGGTCTGGGCCGACGGCGACCTGCGCGCCGAGCGCGGGGCCGGGCGCTATATCGAACGGCCGGCGTATCCGGCGGTGTTTGATTTGCTGAGCAAGCGGGCTGAGCAACATCGCCCGACTGCCGTTAAGCGCTAAAGCGAGGCCTTCGGCCTCATCGCGAGCAGGCTCACTCCTACAGGTGTACGCATTCCAATTGTAGGAGTGAGCCTGCTCGCGATAGCGCCATTTCAGACACCACAAAAACCACTGCCCGACAGAGGCAGAGAACCTCAATAACCGTGAGGCACAAAACCGTGATCGAGACCCTGAATCATCTCCCGCATCCGCACGAAAGCGCGGCCGCGCTCGCCGGCCATTTCACTGATCTGGCGCCACCGCTCAACGCCCGGCAAGCCCATCTGGAGGCCTCGCGCTGCCTGTATTGCTACGACGCGCCGTGCGTCAACGCGTGCCCCAGCGAAATCGACATCCCGTCGTTCATCCGCAATATCCATCAGGACAACGTGCCCGGTGCGGCACAGAAAATCCTTTCGGCGAACATCCTCGGCGGCAGTTGCGCGCGGGTCTGCCCGACCGAAATCCTCTGCCAGCAAGCCTGCGTGCGCAACAACGCTCAGGAATGCGCGCCAGTGCTGATCGGCCTGCTGCAACGCTACGCCGTGGACAACGCGAATTTCACCGAGCACCCGTTCCAGCGCGCCGCCGCTACCGGCAAACGCATCGCCGTGGTCGGCGCCGGGCCGGCGGGTTTGTCCTGCGCTCACCGCAGTGCGATGCACGGGCATGACGTGGTGATTTTCGAAGCACGGGACAAGGCTGGCGGCCTTAATGAATACGGAATCGCCAAGTACAAACTGGTCGACGACTACGCGCAGAAAGAACTGGATTTCCTCCTGCAGATCGGCGGTATCGAAATCCGCCACGGGCAGAAACTCGGCGACAACCTGACCCTCAGCGAGCTGCATCAGCAGTTCGACGCGGTGTTCCTCGGCCTCGGTCTGAATGCCAGCAAACAGCTCGGCCTGCCCCACGAGGACGCGCCCGGCCTGCTCGCCGCCACCGACTACATCCGCGAACTGCGTCAGGCCGATGACCTGACGCAACTGCCGCTGGCCGAACGCTGCATCGTCCTCGGTGCCGGCAATACGGCGATCGACATGGCCGTGCAAATGGCCCGCCTCGGTGGCCGCGATGTGAATCTGGTGTATCGCCGGGGTGCGGCGGACATGGGCGCCACAGGCCACGAACAGGACATCGCCAAAGCCAATCAGGTGCGTCTGTTGACCTGGGCGCAACCGCAGGAAGTGCTGCTCGACGCGCAAGGCAAGGTGCGCGGCATGCGTTTCGCCCGTACCGAACTGGTCGACGGTCGTCTGCAAAGCACTGGCGAAACCTTCGAACTGGCCGCTGACGCAATCTTCAAAGCCATCGGCCAGGCCTTCGACAGCAGCGCCCTCGCCGACCCGCTGGCGCGCGAACTCAAGCGTCAAGGCGAACGGATTCAGGTCGATGAAAATCTGCGCACGAGCATTCCCGGCGTGTATGCCGGTGGCGACTGCACCAGCCTCGATCAGGACCTCACCGTGCAAGCCGTACAGCACGGCAAACTCGCCGCCGAGGCGATCAACGCGCAACTGATGCTCAACGTGGAGGCTGCGTAAATGGCCGATCTCTCGATTGTCTTCGCCGGTATCAAAGCGCCCAACCCGTTCTGGCTGGCTTCCGCGCCGCCGACCGACAAGGCCTACAACGTGGTCCGCGCCTTCGAGGCCGGGTGGGGTGGCGTGGTCTGGAAAACCCTCGGCGAGGACCCGGCAGCGGTCAACGTCTCGTCGCGCTACTCGGCGCATTACGGCAACAACCGCGAAGTGCTGGGCATCAACAACATCGAGCTGATCACCGACCGCTCGCTGGAAATCAACTTGCGCGAAATCACTCAGGTGAAGAAGGACTGGCCGGATCGCGCATTGATCGTCTCGCTGATGGTGCCGTGCGTCGAGGAATCGTGGAAACACATCCTGCCGCTGGTGGAAGCCACCGGCGCCGATGGCATCGAGCTGAATTTCGGTTGCCCGCATGGCATGCCCGAGCGCGGCATGGGCGCGGCGGTCGGTCAGGTGCCGGAGTATGTCGAGCAGGTGACGCGCTGGTGCAAGACCTATTGCTCGCTGCCGGTGATCGTCAAACTCACACCGAACATCACTGACATCCGCGTCGCCGCCCGCGCCGCCCATCGCGGTGGCGCCGATGCGGTGTCGCTGATCAACACCATCAACTCGATCACCAGCGTCGATCTGGAACACATGGTCGCCCTGCCCACCGTCGGCAGCCAAAGCACCCACGGCGGTTATTGCGGTTCGGCAGTCAAGCCGATCGCGCTGAACATGGTCGCCGAGATCGCCCGTGACCCGCAGACCCAGGGCCTGCCGATCTGCGGTATTGGTGGCATCGGCAGTTGGCGTGACGCGGCGGAGTTCATGGCGCTGGGCAGCGGCGCGGTGCAGGTGTGCACGGCGGCGATGCTCCACGGTTTCCGGATTGTCGAGGAGATGAAGGACGGGCTGTCGCGCTGGATGGACAGTCAGGGCTACGCCAACATCGCCGAGTTCTCCGGGCGCGCGGTGGGCAATACCACCGACTGGAAGTACCTCGACATCAACTATCAGGTGATCGCCAAGATCGACCAGGAGGCGTGCATCGGTTGCGGGCGCTGCCACATTGCTTGCGAGGACACTTCACACCAGGCGATCAGCAGCCTCAAGCTGGCTGACGGCACGCATAAATATGAAGTGATCGATGATGAGTGTGTCGGCTGCAATCTGTGCCAGATCACCTGCCCGGTGGCGGACTGTATCGAGATGGTGCCGATGGAAACCGGGAAGCCGTTTCTGGACTGGAATCATGATCCGCGCAATCCCTATCATGTCGCGGTCTGATTCTTAAGATCAAAAGATCGCAGCCTGCGGCAGCTCCTACACCGATCTCTGTAGGAGCTGCCGCAGGCTGCGATCTTTTGATTTATGGCTCCAACCCGATCCCGCGCAAAATCACACTGGTCACCGTCTGCACCGCCCGCTCGAACTGCATGTCCGACAGCGGTTGATGCTCGTTCAAAATATTCACCTGATGATCGAAGTCGGCGTAATGCTGGGTCGAGGCCCAGATCATATACAGCAGGCTCGACGGCTCCACCGGCAGAATCCGTTTGTCCTCGACCCACTGGCGGATCTTCGCTTCCTTCATTTTCGCCCAGTCATACAGGCTCAGATCCAGCGCCTCACCGAGGGTCGGGGCACCGTGGATGATCTCGTTGGCCCAGACTTTCGAACCATACGGCCGGCTGCGCGAGTGGTTCATCTTGGCGCGGATGTAACTGCTGAGCACCACCCGCGGATCGTCGAACATCTCGAAGCACAGCGCGTCCTGTTTCCACACTTCCAGCAGGTCGAATAGCACCGCGCTATACAGTTCGCTCTTGGTCGAAAAGTAGTAATGCAGGTTGGAGCGCGGCAGTTGCACTTCGGCGGCGATGTCCGCCATGGCGGTGCCGCCGAAGCCTTTTTCGGCGAAGACTTTTTCCGCCGCCAGCAGGATTTTCTCGACGTTACTGCGACGAATCTCGATCTTGTGATTGCCCATGAGGGCTCCCTGACAACGACGTTGTGGAAGACTAGCATCCGCTCTGGCCTCGGGGCGACCGCCGCAAACAAAACTTCGTACGAAGCGCTGCGCATGGCTAAACTGGCGTTTCTTTGTCCTGCCTCAGAGGTATCCGCGATGCTGTTCAAGAATGTCCTGACCACCACTGCCCTGCTCGCCTCGCTGTTCGCCGCATCTTCGGTTTTCGCTCACGCGCACCTGAAAACAGCGACCCCGGCCGCCGACAGCACCGTCGCCGCGCCGGCCGACCTGCGCCTGACCTTCTCCGAAGGCGTCGAAGCCAGTTTCACCAAAGTCAGCCTGACCCACGATGGCGCCCCGGTGGCGATCAAAGCGCTGACCACCGAGAACGACAAGAAAACCCTGATCGTCACCCCCGCCGCACCACTCGGCGCCGGTGCATACAAAGTCGAATGGCACGCAGTGTCGGTCGACACACACAAGAGCGAAGGCGCCTATCAGTTCAAGATCGGCCAGTAATTCATGAGTGAAGCGCTGGTGCTGTGCCGCTTTGTGCATTTCAGCGCGGTGTTGATGCTGTTCGGCGCCTGGCTGTTTCGACCGCTGCTGCTCAAGGCGCCAGTGCCGACACTGGATCGGCATCTGGCGCGACTGGCGCGCTGGCTGACGGCAATTGCGCTGCTCAGCGGCGTCACCTGGGCGCTGTTGATCACCGCGAGCATGGCCGGTTCGGCGGCGGCCGCGTTTGATCCGGAGACTATTGGCGTGGTGCTCGGCAACACGTTTTTCGGCCAGGTCTGGCGTTGGCATCTGCTGATCAACGCGCTGTTGCTGGCGTTGCTGTTCACCCCGTGGCGCTCGAGCGTGCCGCTGCGCTTGGGCTTGAGCGCGCTGTTGTTGGCGACGCTGGCGCCGGTCGGCCACGGCGCGATGCTCGACGGCCTCAGCGGGCAACTGCTGATCCTCAACCAGGTCGTTCATCTGACATGCGTGGCGGCGTGGCTCGGCGGGTTGTTGCTGCTGGTGCTGATCCTGCGTCAGCCGGTCGAACCGTTGAATCAGGTGTTGCAGCGCTTCAGCGGCGTCGGTTATGCGATCGTCGGCGGGCTGCTGATCACCGGGCTGATCAACGTGCGCGTGCTGACCGGGCAATGGTGGCCGACGCCGTTGTTCGCCGGGTTTGCCTTGATTCTGCTGATCAAGGCGTTGCTGGTGCTGGGCATGCTTGGTCTGGCGCTGTTCAACCGCTTGCGGATCAATGACTGCCAACAACGGATGGGCGCGCTCAAGCGCAGTGTGGTGCTGGAGTGGTTGTTGGGGATGGGCGCTGTGGCGGCCGTTTCCCTGCTTGGTACGCTGCCGCCGATGATTGCTGCCTAAAAGCAAAAGATCGCAGCCTTCGGCAGCTCCTACATTGGAACGCGATTCCCTGTAGGAGCTGCCGAAGGCTGCGATCTTTTTGCTCTTAATGCGGTTGTGTGTCGCCCGCTGCGGTGTCGATGCTGACCACCACCGACATCCCCGGGCGCAAGCGTTCCTCTTCCTGCTGCCCCTCATCAATGGTGATCCGCACCGGCACGCGCTGAGCGATCTTGACGAAGTTGCCGGTGGCGTTGTCGGCCTGCAACAGGGCGAATTCCGAACCGGTGCCGGGCGAAATGTGCTGCACATGGCCGGTGAACTTGCGGTGGTTCAGCGCATCGACGGTGAAGCGCACCGGCTGGCCGACACGCACGTTGTCCATCTGGGTCTCCTTCATGTTGGCGATCACCCATTTCTGGTTCGGCACCAACGCCATCAGTTGCGCCCCGGAGTTGACGTAAGCGCCGAGGCGCACGCCAATCTGCCCAAGCTGGCCGTCACGCGGGGCGACGATGCGGGTGTTCGACAAGTCGATGCGCGCCAGTTGCACCGCCGCTTCAGCACTGGCCACCGCGGCCTCCAGCGAACCGCGATTGACGATCACCGTTTGCAGATCCTGCCGGGCGATTTCCAGATTGGCCTTGGCCTGCGCCACCGCCGCAATGCTCTGCGCATTGGCCGCGAGCGCCACGTCCATCTCGCGTTTCGACACCGAGCCGTCACTCACCAGCTCCTTGTTACGGCGCAGATCCGCCTCGCTTTTACGCAATTGCGCTTCGCTGTCGGCCACCACCGCCTGACGCAGTTTGATCGTCGCTTCGGCGCTGTTGCGTTGCTGCACCACGTTGGCCAGCGTGGCCTTCTGCACCGCCAGTTGCGCCAGCGACTGGTCGAGGCGCTGCTGATAAATCCGGTCGTCCAGCCGCACCAGCAGGTCGCCGGTCTTCACGTACTGGAAGTCCTGCACCGGCACCTCGAACACGTAACCGCTGAGCTGCGGGCCGATGATCGTCACCTGGCCGCGCACCAAGGCGTTTTCGGTGGTTTCGACCGCACTGCTGAACGGCGGCAACTGCCAGGCGTAGAGCACGATCAGCACGCCGACGATGGCAATCGCGGCAAAACCCAGCGACGAGATGATCCGCACCCGCAACGAGCGCGGTTCGGTGTTCGGCGAGGACGGCGGTGCCACGCCTTCCGGGGTGGCGGCGATGGCATTGGTGGTTGTGGTGGTCGGTTCGGTCATGAATTGGAAGCACCGCTAGGAGGTACGGAAGGCGCTGGGTCGACGGCTTTGGTGGTGCTCATCAGCCACAGCGCACGAATGGACAGCCAGATCATGGTCAGCACCGCAATCACGGCGATCAGCATGAATACATCGTTATAGGCCAGCACGTTGGCTTCGCGAGTCGCGGCATTCGCCAGGCTGCGAATCCCGGCCAGATTGCGCAGGCTCGGATCGGCGAGCAAGGAGCCATAGGCCGAACCGCCGCTCTGCACGCGGGCGGCTACCAGCGGATCGGACAGCGTCAGGTGTTCGACCAGATGACTGGAATGGAATTTCTCGCGCACGATCTGGAACGTGCCCAACAACGCCGCGCCGAGCAAGCCGCCGAGGTTGTTGCAGATCCCGAACAACACCGAAAAACTCACCAGATTGCGCGGATTGGTCAGCACGTTGCGCGTGCCGAAAACCATGGTCGGGCCGAGGAAAAACGTGCTGCCGAAGGCCAGCAGGAACTGGCTGAAATACAGGTTTTGCGGACGAGTCAGGTTGTTGGAAAAGCTGTCCATCACCGAACCGGTGGCCATCAGCGCCAGCGAGATGATCAACGGCATCAGCAGGTGCTTGGGGTCGATGGTCAGTGCGCTGGTCGCCAACCCGGCGACGCTGCCGATCAGCATCACCACGTACAGGCTGTGCAACTGCTCATAGCCCATGTTGAGGTTCTGCATGAAGCCGACGGCGCCGGTGGATTGTTCCGAAGTGACCATGCGAATCAGGGTCACCGCCAGCGCCAGGCGGATCATCGTGCCGCTGCCGAGCCAGCGGGTCATCAGCATCGGGTTGCTGCGATTGTGCTCGATCGCCAGGCCCGCAAGGATCAAGGCAATCGAGGCCGCCAGCGCATAGCCGATCCAGTTGGCTTCCAGCCACCAGTCGATGCGCCCCAGCGACAACACCGCACACAGCAGTGCCACGCCGCTGGCGAGAATCGCGAAGGTGAGAAAGTCCAGCGGCTCGAAGGTTTTGAAGCGGTCACCGGGCGGCAACTTGAGCAGCAAAACGCAGCCCAGCGACAGCAAGGCCATGCCCAATTCGAACAGGTACAAGCCGCGCCATTCGGCAATCTGCAGCAAGTCTTCGGAGAACAAGCGCGCCAGCGGCAGCGCCAGTTGCGAGGCGCCGAGGCCCAGCACCAGCGCCTTCAGCCGCCACTTGGCCGGAAACGCCTGAACCATGTAATACAGGCCCAACGAACTCAACGCTGCGCCAACCATGCCGTGCGCCGCGCGCACCGCGATGGCCGAGCTCAAGTCATTGACGAACAGATGGCCGAAGGTCACCAGCGCATACAGCACCAGAAACACCTCGGTGAATGCACGCAGGCCGAACTGCTGACGAAACTTCACCAGCAGCAGGTTCATCGACACGTTGGTCATCACGTAGGCGGCCGGCAGCCAGGCCATCTCCGCTGTGGTCGCGCCCAGCGCACCTTGCAGGTAAGGCAGGTTGGCGACCACCAGCGAGTTGCCCAGCCCACCGGTCACCGCCACCAGCAGCCCGACCAGCGCATACGCCAGGCGCTTGGGGTTGGAGTGCAGCGGCGTCGAGGGGGAACCGGGCAGACTGGGCTTCTCGTGAGGCTGCCAGTTGCGCGGGGCGTATCGATCCATTGAAAGGCCTTGTGCTGAGGTTGCTTGAGTGTGCCGCAAATTTTGCGGCAAACCCATATCTGCTGTGACAACAGAGACACCTGTGGGAGCGGGCTTGCTCGCGAATGCGGTGTACCAGTCAATAAATATGTCGACTGTTACACCGCATTCGCGAGCAGGCTCACTCCTACAGGGTCAAATGTTGGGCCGGGTTATTTGTATCAGGCGCGCAGCATCATGTAAGCGGCGACGATCAGACACACACTGGCAAACCCGACCTGCAATGCCCGCGCCGGAACCTGGGCGCACAGCCTGCGGCCGATGACCATGCCGACAATGCTGGCGACGATGAACGCCGCGCCAAGGCTGTCGATGCGCACCCCGGCATGGAACGAGCCGATCACGCCAATGGCGGAAATCAGGCTGATCACCATCAGCGAGGTCGCAACAATGCCGCGCATCTGCACGTCGGTCAGTTGCTTGAACGCCGGCACGATCAGGAAGCCACCACCGACGCCGAGCAAGCCCGAAACCACCCCGGTCACCGCGCCCAAAGCCGCAAGGGTCGCGGTGCATTTGGCGGTCCAGTCGAAACGTCCGGTCTCTTCATTGAGCATGCAGTTTTTCTGGCCCCAGCTCGCGTGGCCGTGGTCGCTCGGTCCCTCTTGCGCACGCTCGCGGCGCAACATGCGCCAGGCCACCAAGACCATCAGCAGGCTGAAGAGGATCATCAGGATCTTCTCCGGCAACTGATGCGCGAAATAAATGCCCAGCGGCGAAAACACCGCACCGAGCGCGGCAATCAGCAACGCCGCGCGATAGCGCACCAGACCATGACGCAAACCGTCGATCGCCCCGACTGCCGCCGCACTGCCCACGGCGAACAACGCCACAGGCGCGGCCTGGGTCATGCTCCAGCCGAGGCCCAGCACCAGCGCCGGCACCGCGAGAATCCCGCCGCCCGCCCCGGTCAGCCCGAGAATCAGCCCCATCAACACGCCAAACAGACTTGCCAGCAACATAGGGAGTTCTCAGTCGACTTTGGACAAACCGGTCAGCCACTCGCGACCCTTGAGCATGCCGTTCCAGTAGAACCACGGCAGCAGCGTCGCCTTGAGGAACCACGCCGAGCGGCGCGGCACGGTCGCATCGAGGGCGAAGGTCGGCAGCAACTTTCCGCCGTAGCCGAACTCGGCGAGGATCACCTTGCCCTTCTCCACCGTCAGCGGGCACGAACCGTAACCGTCGTATTTCAGTGGCAGCGGTTGTTTCTTGCGCAGGGCCAGCAGATTTTCCGCGACTACCACGATCTGCTTGCGCACGGCGGCAGCGGTTTTCGCATTGCTGGTGCCGCAGATATCGCCGATGGCGAACACTTCCGGGTAACGCGGATGTTGCAGGCTGTGCGGGTTCACTTCGCACCAGCCGCCCGCATCGGCCAGCGGGCTCTGAGCGATGAAATCCGGCGCGACTTGCGGCGGCACAACATGCAGCAGATCGAAGCTTTTCGCCTGTGTGGTGAGGTTGCCGTCAGCGTCCCTGATCTCGAACCAAGCGGTTTTCGCCGGGCCGTCGACCTTGACCAGGTTGGCGTTGAAGGCCAGTTGCGCGTTGTATTTTTCGATGTACTTCATCAGCGGCGGGACGAAGGTCGCGACGCCGAACAGCGCCGCGCCGGCCAGGTTGAACTCGACGTTGATGTTGTTCAGCACGCCTGTTTTGCGCCAGTGATCGCACGACAGGTACAACGCCTTCTGCGGTGCCCCGGCGCATTTGATCGGCATCGCCGGCTGGGTGAACAGCGCCTTGCCGCCACGCAGTTTCTGCACCTGATCCCAGGTGTACTGCGCATGCTGATAGCTGTAGTTGGAGGTCACGCCGTGCTGGCCGAGGCTTTCCTGCAGGCCTTCGATCTTCTCCCAGGCCAGCCGCAGGCCGGGGCAGACGATCAGGTTCTGGTAGCTGACGCGGCGTTGATCGCTGAGCGTGAGGTGACGTGTGTCGGGATCAACCGCAGTTACCGCCGCCTGAATCCAGGTGGCCTGCCGGGGCATCACTTTGCTCATCGGTCGGGCGGTGTCCTTGACGTCATAGGCACCACCGCCGACCAGCGTCCACGCCGGTTGGTAGTAGTGCTGGGCGCTGGGTTCGATCACGGTGATGTTCAGCGTGGGATCGCGCTTGAGCAGACTGGCGACGAAGCCGATGCCGGCGGTGCCGCCGCCGATGACCACGATATCTGCACTGATGGATGGGCCCCAGTGTTGATCGTTCATTGCTTGTTCCTTATTGCTGCACGCAAGGATTTTCCGGCCATCGCACCAATCCATTGTAGGAGTGAGCCTGCTCGCGATGGCGGTGGATCAGTCTATGAAGATGTTGGCTGATACACCGCTATCGCGAGCAGGCTCACTCCTACAGGGATTGTGTGGTGGCTGACATTTATTGATGGCCCAGACTTTTCAGCACCGCTCCGCAATACAGCCCGGAGAGCGTCTTCATCACCTGAATCACTTCAGGACTGGCCAAACCGTAAAAGATGTACTTGCCTTCGCGACGAGTCGCCACCAGGCCTTCATCGCGTAGGATGCCCAGTTGCTGGGACAGCGTCGGCTGGCGCACGCCGGTCATTTTTTCCAGCTCGCCGACGTTGCGCTCGCCCTGAGTCAACTGGCACAGGATCAACAGGCGATCCTCATTGGCCAGCGCCTTGAGCAGCGCGCAGGCCTTGGAGGCGGACGCCCGCAACTGGGCGACTTCACATTCGGTCAGACTGGATTGCATTTGCACGATGCCTTCAACGTCACTTAAGCTGCGAACATTATGTTTTTAGATAAAGTGTTGCAACCCATTTCCCTGGTTCAGGTTGGTGTCCATGCCCGCGCAGATTGAAGCTTTCCTCGACCCCGCCTCCTCGACCTACAGCTACGTGGTCTATGAAGCCGATGGCGGGCAGTGTGCAATCGTCGATCCGGTACTCGATTACGACGGCGCCGCCGGTCGCACCTGCACGGTACAGGCCGACAAAATCATCGCCTTCGTCCGTGAACGCCGCTTGCAGGTGCAATGGCTGCTGGAAACCCACGCTCATGCCGATCACCTGTCCGCCGCGCCGTACCTGCGCCGCGAACTCGGCGGCAAGATCGCCATCGGCCAATCGATCAGCAAGGTGCAGAACGTGTTCAAGGCGCTGTTCAATCTGGAGCCGGAATTCTGCGTCGACGGCTCGCAGTTCGATCACCTGTTCGCGCCGAATGAGTCGTTCATGATCGGCAACCTCAAGGCCACCGCCCTGCACGTCCCCGGCCACACCCCGGCGGACATGGCCTACCTGATCGACGGCGAACAGATTCTGGTCGGCGACACGCTGTTCATGCCCGACGTCGGCACCGCCCGCTGCGACTTCCCCGGCGGCAACGCGCATCAGTTGTTCAACTCGATTCACAAACTGCTGGCCTTCCCCGCCAGCGTCAAACTCTACGTCTGCCACGATTACCCGCCCGAAGGCCGCGCCGCGCAATGCCAGACCACTGTCGGTGAGCAGCGCCTGAGCAATATTCATGTGCATGACGGGATTGATGAGGCGGCGTTTGTCGAGATGCGCACGAAGCGTGACGCCGGGTTGGGCATGCCGACGTTGTTGTTGCCGGCGATTCAGGTGAATGTGCGGGCGGGGAATTTTCCGGCGGCCGAGGATAATGGTGTCGTGTATCTGAAGGTGCCGATCAACAAGCTCTAGAAGCAAAAGATCGCAGCCTTCGGCAGCTCCTACAGAGAGATCCGTTTCCCGTGTAGGAGCTGCCGCAGGCTGCGATCTTTTGCTCTTCAAGACCCCAGCGTCAACCCATTCGCCGGCAACGGCAGCGCGGTTTTATAGCGCACCTGCTTCAAGGCAAAACTCGACCGAATGTTCGCCACCCCCGGCACCTTGGTCAGAAAGTCCATCATGAACCGCTCCAACGACTGAATCGTCGGCACCAGTACCCGGATCAGATAGTCCGGGTCGCCGGCCATCAGGTAGCACTCCATCACCTCGGGGCGATCGGAAATCGCCTCTTCGAAATGCTGCAACGCTTCCTCGACCTGTTTCTCCAGGCTGACGTGAATGAACACGTTCACGTGCAGGCCCAGCAGATCGGCATCCAGCAGCGTCACCTGCTCGCGAATCAGACCTAGTTCTTCCATCGCCTTGACCCGGTTGAAACACGGCGTCGGCGACAGATTCACCGAGCGTGCAAGGTCGGCGTTGGTGATGCGCGCGTTCTCCTGAAGGCTGTTGAGAATGCCGATGTCGGTACGGTCCAGTTTGCGCATGAGACAAAACCACCTGTTTTTTATGTTTATGCAGAATTTCTATCTGCAAATCGTCTTCAGCGCAACGAAACAGAGAGAAATATTCTTCTTGGCCGGGCCTATGATTGTTGTAGGACAAGATTTCTTTCACCCAAGAATGATTGCCAGCTCACTACAAGAAATTCACAAGATCGAGCGTAGAAGCCATGACCCAAGCGTATGAACCGCTGCGTCTGCACGTCCCTGAACCCTCGGGCCGCCCAGGCTGCAAAACCGACTTCTCCTACCTGCATCTGACCGATGCCGGCACGGTGCGCAAACCTTCCATTGACGTTGAACCTGCCGACACCGCCGACCTGGCGCGTGGGCTGATTCGGGTGCTCGACGATCAAGGCAACGCCCTCGGCCCCTGGGCTGAAAACGTGCCGGTCGAAATCCTGCGCAAGGGCATGCGCGCCATGCTCAAGACGCGGATCTACGACAACCGCATGGTGGTCGCCCAGCGCCAGAAAAAAATGTCGTTCTACATGCAGAGTCTTGGCGAAGAAGCCATCGGCAGCGCCCAGGCCCTGGCCTTGAACATCGACGACATGTGCTTCCCGACCTACCGTCAGCAAAGCATTCTGATGGCCCGCGAAGTACCGCTGGTCGATCTGATCTGCCAACTGCTGTCCAACGAGCGTGATCCGCTCAAGGGCCGGCAGTTGCCGATCATGTATTCGGTCAAGGACGCCGGCTTCTTCACCATCTCCGGCAACCTCGCCACCCAATTCATTCAGGCCGTCGGCTGGGGCATGGCTTCGGCGATCAAAGGCGACACGAAAATCGCCTCGGCCTGGATCGGTGACGGCGCCACCGCCGAATCGGACTTCCACACCGCCCTCACCTTCGCTCACGTTTACCGCGCGCCAGTGATCCTCAACGTGGTCAACAACCAGTGGGCGATCTCGACCTTCCAGGCCATCGCCGGGGGTGAAGCCACCACTTTCGCCGGACGCGGCGTCGGTTGCGGCATCGCCTCGCTGCGGGTCGATGGCAACGATTTCTACGCGGTGTACGCCGCTTCCGCCTGGGCTGCCGAACGCGCCCGGCGCAACCTCGGCCCGACCATGATCGAATGGGTCACCTACCGCGCCGGCCCGCACTCGACCTCCGACGATCCGTCGAAATACCGTCCTGCCGACGACTGGAGCCACTTCCCGCTGGGCGACCCGATTGCCCGCCTGAAGCAGCACCTGATCAAGGTCGGCCACTGGTCGGAAGAAGAGCACGCCGCCGTCAGCGCCGAGCTTGAAGCCGAAGTGATTGCCGCGCAGAAACAGGCCGAACAGTACGGCACCCTCGCCGGCGGGCAGATTCCAAGCGCCGCGACCATGTTCGAAGACGTCTACAAAGAGATGCCGGAGCACTTGAAGCGCCAGCGTCAGCAGTTGGGGATCTGACATGAACGATCACAACAACAATATTCAGTTGGAAACCGCCATGACCACGACCACCATGACCATGATCCAGGCCCTGCGCTCGGCCATGGATGTGATGCTTGAGCGTGACGACAATGTGGTGGTGTTCGGTCAGGACGTCGGCTACTTCGGCGGCGTGTTCCGTTGCACCGAAGGCCTGCAGACCAAGTACGGCACCTCGCGGGTATTCGATGCGCCAATTTCTGAAAGCGGCATCGTCGGTGTGGCCGTGGGCATGGGCGCTTACGGCCTGCGTCCGGTGGCCGAGATTCAGTTCGCCGATTACGTCTACCCGGCTTCCGACCAGATCATTTCCGAAGCCGCACGCCTGCGTTATCGCTCGGCCGGCGAATTCACCGCGCCGATGACCCTGCGCATGCCGTGCGGCGGCGGCATTTACGGCGGTCAGACCCACAGCCAGAGCATCGAGGCGATGTTCACTCAGGTCTGCGGCCTGCGCACCGTGATGCCGTCCAACCCGTACGACGCCAAGGGCCTGCTGATCGCCTCCATCGAAAACGATGACCCGGTGATCTTCCTCGAGCCTAAGCGCCTGTACAACGGCCCGTTCGACGGCCACCACGACCGCCCGGTAACCCCGTGGTCGAAACACCCGCAAGCCCAGGTGCCGGACGGTTACTACACCGTGCCGCTGGACGTCGCCGCGATCACCCGTCCGGGCAAGGACGTGACCGTGCTGACTTACGGCACCACCGTTTACGTCTCGCAAGTTGCCGCTGAAGAATCCGGCGTTGACGCCGAAGTCATCGACCTGCGCAGCCTGTGGCCGCTGGACCTGGAAACCATCGTCAAGTCGGTGAAAAAAACCGGTCGCTGCGTGGTGGTACACGAAGCCACCCGCACCTGCGGTTTCGGCGCCGAACTGGTGTCGCTGGTGCAAGAGCATTGCTTCCATCACCTGGAAGCGCCGATCGAACGCGTCACCGGTTGGGACACCCCCTACCCGCACGCGCAAGAGTGGGCGTATTTCCCAGGGCCGTCCCGAGTGGGCGCGGCGTTGAAACGGGTCATGGAGGTCTGAATGGGCACGCACGTTATCAAGATGCCGGACATCGGCGAAGGCATTGCAGAAGTAGAACTGTCGCAGTGGCACGTCAAGGTCGGCGATCTGGTGGTTGAAGACCAGGTGCTGGCGGACGTGATGACCGACAAGGCGATGGTCGACATTCCGTCGCCGGTACACGGCAAGGTGATTGCCCTTGGCGGTCAGCCGGGTGAAGTGATGGCGGTCGGCAGTGTGCTGATCAGCATCGAAGTTGAAGGCGCCGGCAACTTGAAAGAGTCCGCCGCGCCAGCGCCGGTTGCCGCGAAAGCGCCCCCTGTCGCAGCGAAAGTTGAAGCGGTAGTCGAAAACAAACCTGCTGCCGCTGCTGCACCGCGTCCGGCTCCGGCTCCGGTTTGCCAAGGCCCGATGGTTGCCCGTGAAGCCGATGAACGTCCGCTGGCCTCGCCGGCCGTGCGCAAGCATGCGCTGGATCTGGGCATTCAATTGCGCCTGGTACGCGGCACCGGCCCAGCCGGTCGAGTGCTGCATGAAGACCTCGAGGCCTATCTGGCGCAGGGTCAATCCAACGCATCGGCACCGTCAGCCGCTGCATACGCTCAGCGTCATGATGAAGAGCAGATCCAAGTGATCGGCATGCGCCGCAAGATCGCCCAGCGCATGCAGGATGCCACCCAGCGTGCAGCACACTTCAGCTACGTCGAGGAAATCGACGTCACCGCGATTGAAGAGTTGCGCGCGCACCTCAACGAGAAACACGGCGCCAGCCGTGGCAAGTTGACCTTGCTGCCATTCCTCGTCCGCGCACTGGTCGTGGCTCTGCGCGATTTCCCGCAGATGAACGCGCGTTACGACGACGAAGCTCAGGTCATCACCCGCCTCGGCGCGGTGCATGTTGGCGTCGCCACGCAAAGCGATGTGGGATTGATGGTGCCGGTGGTACGTCACGCCGAGGCGCGCAGCCTGTGGGACAGCGCCGCGGAAATCTCGCGCCTGGCTAACGCCGCACGCAATGGCAAGGCCAGCCGCGACGAACTGTCCGGCTCGACCATTACCCTGACCAGCCTCGGTGCGCTGGGCGGCATCGTCAGCACCCCGGTGCTGAACCTGCCGGAAGTGGCGATCGTCGGCGTGAACAAAATCGTCGAACGCCCGATGGTCGTCAAAGGCCAGGTGGTGATCCGCAAGATGATGAACCTCTCCAGCTCCTTCGATCACCGCGTGGTCGACGGCATGGACGCGGCGCTCTTCATCCAGGCCATTCGTGGTCTGCTCGAACAACCCGCGACCCTGTTTGTGGAGTGATGCCATGCAAACCTTGAACACCACGCTGCTGATCATCGGCGGCGGTCCCGGCGGTTACGTCACGGCGATCCGCGCCGGACAACTGGGCATTTCGACGATTCTGGTCGAAGGCCAATCGCTGGGCGGCACTTGCCTGAACATCGGCTGCATTCCATCGAAAGCGTTGATTCACGTGGCCGAGCAGTTCCACCAGACCCGCCATCACAGCCAGCATTCGGCGCTGGGTATCAGCGTCTCGGCACCCACCCTCGACATCGGCAAGAGCGTCGAGTGGAAGGACGGCATCGTTGATCGCCTGACCACCGGCGTCGCCGCGTTGCTGAAAAAGAACAAGGTTCAGGTCATCAATGGCTGGGCCAAGGTTATCGATGGCAAAACCGTGGAAGTCGGCGACACGCGCATTCAGTGCGAGCATCTGGTGCTGGCCACCGGTTCGACCAGCGTCAACCTGCCGATCCTGCCGATTGGCGGGCCGATCATCTCCTCCACCGAAGCGCTGGCACCCAAGTCCGTGCCGAAACGCTTGGTGGTAGTGGGCGGCGGTTATATCGGTCTGGAGCTGGGCATTGCTTACCGCAAGCTCGGCGCCGAGGTCAGTGTGGTCGAGGCGCAGGATCGTATCCTGCCAGCCTACGACGCCGAGCTGACGCAACCGGTGCACGAAGCGCTGAAGCAACTGGGCGTGAAGCTCTATCTCAAGCACAGCGTGCTGGGTTTCGACGGCACCTTGCAGGTACGTGAGCCGAACGGCGACACCCTCAATCTGGAAACCGATCAGGTGTTGGTGGCGGTTGGTCGCAAACCGAATACGCAGGGCTGGAACCTTGAAGCGCTGAACCTGGACATGAACGGCTCGGCGATCAAGATCGACAGCCGCTGCCAGACCAGCATGCGCAATGTCTACGCCATTGGCGATCTGAGCGGCGAACCGATGCTCGCGCACCGCGCCATGGCTCAGGGCGAGATGGTCGCCGAGCTGATCAGCGGCAAATCCCGCGAATTCAACCCCACCGCTATCGCTGCCGTGTGTTTCACCGACCCGGAACTGGTGGTGGTCGGCCAGACCCCGGACGAGGCCAAGGCTGCGGGGCTGGACTGCATCGTTTCCAGCTTCCCGTTCGCCGCCAACGGCCGGGCGATGACCCTCGAATCGAAAAGCGGCTTCGTGCGGGTGGTCGCCCGTCGTGACAATCATCTGATTGTCGGCTGGCAGGCGGTCGGGGTTGGCGTATCGGAGTTGTCGACCGCGTTCGCGCAAAGCCTGGAAATGGGCGCGCGGCTGGAGGACATCGGCGGCACCATCCATGCACACCCGACCTTGGGTGAAGCGGTGCAGGAAGCGGCGTTGCGCGCTTTGGGACATGCGTTGCACCTGTAAACGCTGAACCCCTGTGGCGAGGGAGCTTGCTCCCGCTGGGCTGCGAAGCGGCCCCAAACCCTGTCACTGCGGTACACCTGATGCACCGCGATGGCCGGCTTCACCAGTGCTGCGCACTGGAGCGGGAGCAAGCTCCCTCGCCACAGAAGAGCAGAAAGATAGAGGAACGATGGGAATTTAATAAGCAAGCTACGATTTTTGCCAATCCCCCCATCGTCCGGGCTGCGAAACCGCTCAAGAATGAAGTATTGTTGTGCCCATCCAAAAAAACGTCAGAAGCCTTGAACCGTTTCGACGGTTGTTCAGTGATAGAGGGTGTCATGGGTAACGAAAGCATCAATTGGGACAAGCTGGGTTTTGATTACATCAAGACCGACAAACGCTATCTGTCGTACTTTCGCAATGGCGAGTGGGACAAAGGCACCCTGACCGAAGACAACGTGCTGCACATCAGCGAAGGCTCGACGGCCCTTCACTATGGCCAGCAGTGCTTCGAAGGCCTGAAGGCTTATCGTTGCAAGGACGGCTCGATCAACCTGTTCCGTCCTGACCAGAACGCCGCGCGCATGCAGCGCAGCTGTGCTCGCCTGCTGATGCCGCACGTCTCCACCGAGCAGTTCATCGAAGCGTGCAAGGAAGTGGTTCGCGCCAACGAGCGCTTCATTCCGCCATACGGCACCGGCGGCGCGCTGTACCTGCGTCCGTTCGTGATCGGCGTGGGTGACAACATCGGCGTGCGTACCGCGCCGGAGTTCATCTTCTCGGTGTTCGCAATCCCGGTCGGCGCCTACTTCAAGGGCGGCCTGACCCCGCACAACTTCCAGATTTCCAGCTTCGACCGCGCCGCGCCACAAGGCACCGGTGCAGCCAAGGTCGGTGGCAACTACGCCGCCAGCCTGATGCCGGGTTCCCAGGCCAAGAAAGCGCACTTCGCTGACGCCATCTACCTGGATCCGCTGACCCACAAGAAGATCGAGGAAGTCGGTTCGGCCAACTTCTTCGGGATCACCCACGACAACAAGTTCATCACCCCGAACTCGCCGTCGGTCCTGCCAGGCATCACCCGTCTGTCGCTGATCGAACTGGCGAAAACCCGTCTGGGCCTGGAAGTGGTGGAAGGCGACGTGCTGATCGACAAGCTGTCGGACTTCAAGGAAGCCGGTGCTTGCGGTACCGCGGCGGTGATCACGCCGATTGGCGGCATCAGCTACAACGACCACCTGCACGTGTTCCACAGCGAAACCGAAGTCGGCCCGGTCACCCAGAAGCTCTACAAAGAGCTGACTGGCGTGCAGACCGGCGACATCGAAGCGCCAGCGGGCTGGATCGTCAAGGTTTGATCTGACGGCCAGTTGTACAAAAGCCCCCCATCAAGTGATTGATGGGGGGCTTTTTCGTTGTGAGGGTCAAGATCAAAAGATCGTCCGAACGCGGCCCGAGCCTTCGGCAGCTCCTACACAGATCTCCTGTAGGAGCTGCCGCAGGCTGCGATCTTTTGATTTTCTATTTCAGCGCAATCCGCTTCCCGCCCCGCGCGGCAATCCCGCTGGCCTGCCCGTTCTGCTGCTTGCCCGTGCGCGCCTGAGTAATCAATCCGGGAATCAACTCGCCCTCCGGCAGATTTTTCCAGAACCGCACCGGGAAGTGCCCTTGCATGACCTTCTCGTTCAACCGCGCCGGATTGAAGATGTGGCTGTAGTACGTCAGCCACAACTCGCCGTGCGGATCGTCGACGTTCTGCGCCAGTTGTTGCCATTCCAGCGGGCACTGGCGCTGATGAATCAACTGTTCGCCGTCGTAATAAACCCCGTCACGCGGGGTGGCGATCAACCAGCGGTGCCGCCCCATGCGCCGGATGAAATGCTCGCTGGCGCTGTGCAGGATGTCGTGGGCCGGTTCGTGCCACGCAACGTATTGCGGGCCTGGCTGATCCTGCGGGCGTTCGATGAAACGCACGAACGCATGCAGATGATGGGCTTCGCGCTGCACCTGCTTGATCCGCCGCTGCAACTCGCTGCCGAGTTTGTCGCCGGCCATCATCGCCGTGCGATCGCCGTGGCTGACGCGCCACAGCACTTCATACAACAGACTCCAGCGCTGCTCGCCCCGGTAACGGCAGGCCTGCTCCAAAGTGTCGAGCAGTGCGCGAGGAATGCGTGCCTGAAACGGCCCCTGCCCCTCGGGCACCGATACGTCACTGGCAAACAGATCACTCACCCCTTCCGACGCCCAACTCACCAGACTCGGGTCGATTTCATGGCTGAGCAGCCAGCGCGCCTGCTGGCGCCAGGTGTCGAACAGGTCGTCGCAATCAAGATTGATCATCCCCACAACCCCATCTGCTGTGGCTGCGGCCGGTCGCGCAATTGCTGGTAAAGCATGTGGCTGGTGACTTCGGCCTGTTGCGGGTGGTAGTCGCTGGTGATGATGAACGGCTTGGCCTTGGCCAGCACACAGCGCATGCGCGCCACGTCTTCGTAGCGGATGCGCCGTTGCTGGCGCAATTGCACCAGACGTTCGGTGGTGCGCAGGCCAATGCCGGGAATGCGCGCGATCAGCGCCGGTTCGGCGCGATTCAGATCCAGCGGAAACACTTCGCGATTCTGCAGCGCCCAGGCCAGTTTCGGGTCGATGTCCAGCGCCAGATTGCCCGGGCCCTTGAGCAGTTCGCCCGCGCTGTAGCCGTAACTGCGCAAGAGGAAGTCGGCCTGATACAAACGGTGCTCGCGCATCAGCGGTGGTGCGGCCAGCGGCACGCTTTTCGGGCTGTCAGGGATCGGGCTGAAGGCCGAATAGTAGACGCGGCGCAAGCGGAAATTGCCGTACAAGGCCTGGGCACCATGCAGGATCGTGCTGTCGTCGGTGTCATCGGCGCCGACGATCATCTGCGTGCTCTGCCCGGCCGGGGCGAATTTCGCCGAGCGCGGCTCGTTGAGCACGGTCTGCTCGCCGGTGTAGATGGTGTGCATCGCCTGCTTGATCGAGCCGATGTGTTTCTCCGGGGCCAGGGTTTGCAGGCTGGCATCGGTAGGCAGTTCGATATTGACGCTGAGGCGATCGGCGTAACGTCCGGCCTCCTCGATCAATGCCGGATCGGCCTCGGGAATGGTCTTGAGGTGAATGTAGCCGCGAAACTCATGCTCTTCGCGCAGCAGCTTCGCCACACGCACCAGTTGCTCCATGGTGTAGTCCGCCGAGCGGATGATCCCGGAGCTGAGAAACAGTCCGCTGACGCAGTTGCGTCGGTAGAAATCCATGGTCAACGTCACCACTTCCTCGGGGGTGAAACGTGCACGCGGCACATCGCTGGAGCGGCGGTTGACGCAGTACTGGCAGTCGTAGAGACAGAAGTTGGTCAGGAGGATTTTCAGCAACGATACGCAACGGCCGTCAGGCGTGTAGCTGTGGCAGATGCCCATGCCATCGGTCGAGCCCAACCCGCTCTTGCCCTCGGAGCTGCGCTTGGGCGCACCGCTGCTGGCGCAGGAGGCGTCGTACTTGGCGGCGTCGGCGAGAATGCTGAGCTTGTCGATGATTTGCATGGCGCGGGCTCTTTACTGTGTGGATATACAGTATAGATCCGAGCGCGGGGTTACAAGGTGCTAGAGCGCACCTCGTCGGGCGGAAGCTCAAGATCAAAAGATCGCAGCCTTCGGCAGCTCCTACAGGGATTGGGCAGGGTTGAGAATTATCGGGGGTACGCACTTACTGTAGGAGCTGCCGCAGGCTGCGATCTTTTGATCTTCCCGTCTAACGGCAACTCAAGACCAAACCGCATACCCAGTTCCTTGCGCCCCGCGACGGTCAGTGCCAACGCCCGACTGTCCAGATCCTGCGTCACCCACTTGCGCTTCAGCGCCGTCTGCAACAACGCCGCCCCCAGTGAGCCACCCAGATGCGGCCGGCGCATGCTCCAGTCCAGGCACGGGCAAGCAAACTTGCGGCGCAAGGTGCTCAAGTCCTGCACCTCAATCCCCAAGCTCGCAAACACCGCCTCGCCGCCGGCGCTCAAGCAATAAGCCCGCTCGTCGGTTTCCACCAGCCATCCCGCCTCACGCAAACGGTCGTGCAGCAACACCGCGAGCGTGCCGGCCATGTGGTCGTAGCAGGTGCGGGCGAATTGCAGGCGATCCGGGGTGTGCGCCTTGAAGCTCGGCGCGGCGTTCTGCCCGATCACCATCAACGCTTCCAGCGCCTGCGCCACCCGTTGATCGGCGAGGCTGTAATAACGATGGCGACCCTGCACGTGCAGGCGCACCAGCGCCAGATCTTTGAGCTTGGCCAGGTGCGCGCTGGCAGTGGATGCGCTGACCTCGGCGACGGCGGCCAATTCAGTGCTGGTGCGAGCGTGGCCGTCCATCAGCGAGCAGAGAATTTTCGTGCGTGCCGGTTCGGCGATCGCGGCGGCCACCTGCGAGACGCCAATGTCTTGATGTTCTGCGTGCATATTTCGCTCCCCGACGAATCGTCGTCGCTGCGCACTGAAGATACTCGCATCACTTTCCCGACGACAGGGCTGTGAACCATGGACCCGATCATCGCTGCGACGCATGCCGATCCTTATCCCTGTTACGCCAAACTGCGCGCCGAGGGCGGACTGACCTTTGATCATGGATTGAAACTGTGGGTCGCCAGCAGCGCCCGAGCAGTAAGCGCAGTGCTGGCACATGCCGATTGTCGGGTGCGACCGTTGCAGGAGCCGGTGCCCAAGGCGATTGCCTCAGGAATGGCCGGCAAGGTCTTCGGGCAGTTGATGCGGATGAACGAGTGCGAACGTCAGCGCTGCCCGCGTGCGGCAATCGAGCCGTCACTGCAATTGATAGATGAAGATCAGGTACGCGCTCTGGTGGCGGCACGATTGATGACAGCGGACGCCGATGGCTTGTATAAGGCGATGTTTCGCGGCCCGGTGTGCGTGGTCGCGGCGCTGCTCGGCTTCACCCCGGCGCAGGGCCGGGCGATCAGTGAGCTGACGGCGGATTTCGTCGCCTGCCTGTCGCCGCTGAGCAATGACCTGCAACTGGCGGCGGCGCATGCGGCGGCGGTGCAATTGCACGGCTATTTCATCGAGTTGCTGGCCGAAGCCGATAGCGAGTTGCTCAAGGCTATCGAGCAGCAATTTGCAGGAGACGAAGAAACACTGATCGCCAACCTGATCGGTCTCTGTTCGCAGACGTTCGAGGCCAGTGCGGGACTGATCGGCAATGCACTGATAGCACTGCAACGTCAGCCCGAGTTGCGTGACGCCTCTGTGGACACCCTGTTGGCCGAGGTTCAGCGCTTTGATCCTCCAGTGCAGAACACTCGGCGCTTTGTCGCGCAGACTTGCGAGATCGACGGCGTGCGGCTCGAGCCTGGCGAGGTGGTTCTGGTGCTGCTGGCCTCGGCCAACCGCGATCCTTTGTTAAATACAGAGCCCGAGCGGTTTTTGCTGGATCGTCCTGACCGGCGCAGTTTCAGCTTTGGCAGCGGCCGGCATCAGTGTCCGGGGCAGACACTGGCGCTGAGCATTGCCGCTGCGACTGTCAGAGAAATTCTTGATCAGGGTGTGAATCTGCAACAACTGACGTGGCATTACCGCCCATCCCTGAATGGGCGGATTCCACTGTTCAGCGCGGTGCCGCCTTAAGCGTTGCGCAGCTCGATGGTCAGGTGCGACAGCTCATGCACCGGCGCCAGCCGTTCGCGAATCGCCTCCGCCGTCACGCCCGCCGCCGCGACCACACTGACAATCGCCGCCCGCGCCTGCGGGCCGACCTGCCAGACATGCAGATCGCTGATGCGCACATCGTCGGAGATTTCCAGCAACTCGCGGATCTCCGCTGCCACCGGTTCGTCGGTGGTGTCGAGCAGCACCGCGGCGCTGTCGCGCATCAGGGTGTAGGCCCATTTTGCAATGACGATCGAACCGACAATGCCCATCGCCGGGTCCAGCCATACCCAGCCCAGATAACGCCCGGCCAGCAACGCGGCAATCGCCAGCACCGAGGTCAGGGCATCGGCCAGCACATGGACGTAGGCCGAGCGCAGGTTGTTGTCGTGATGGTGATGATGATCGTGGCCGTGGTCATGCTGATGGCCGTGGTCATGGCCGTGATGGCCCATCAACAGGAAGGCGCTGAGGATGTTTACGCCTAGCCCGATGATGGCAATCACTGTCGCTTCGCCGAATGCCACGCTGGTCGGTTCGAACAACCGAAAAACCGACTCGCCGGCAATGCCCAGCGACACCAGGCCCAGCACCATGGCTGAGGCGAAACCGGCCAGATCGCCGACCTTGCCGGTGCCGAAACTGTAACGGCGGTTGTTGGCATTGCGCCGGGCGAATCCGTAGGCCGCCGCAGCGATGCCCAACGCGCCGGCATGGGTCGCCATGTGGAAACCGTCGGCCAACAGGGCCATGGAGCCAGTGAGATAACCGGCGGCAATCTCGCCGATCATCATCACGAACGTCAGCACCACCACCCACAGGGTGCGGCGGGCGTTTTCGTCGTGGGATGCGCCGAGGAACTGGTGATCGTGGCTGAAACGCTCAGCGCTTGGGGTCAGGCTCATGATGCGCGTGCTCTATTTGGAATAACGGCGGATGGCTTGCAACAGATCTTCGGCGCCCTGGGCGCGCTGTTCGTCAGTGAGGTCGGGATGCGCCACGTGCTCACGGGTGTGGGCCTCGATGAACTGCTCCATCAACCCGTTGACCGCCCCGCGAATCGCCGCCACCAGATGCAAGGTCTTGGCGCAATCGGCATCGCCCTCCAGCGCTTTTTCCACTGCCTGCACCTGCCCGGCAATGCGCCGTACGCGGTTGAGCAATTCGTCTTTGTGTTCGTGAATGTGCGACATACCTATACCCCCTACCCCTATATAGCGCGCATGGTCGCCGATGGCTTGGGCAATCGCAAGTTCGGTGAGCATTCAAGGGATGAACGGGATGCTGAAAGCGGCCTCAATCCCTTTATAGCAGCGAGCCTGCTCCCATGATTGTCCGGTGGTGCGCTCGAGTTCAGCGTCCAACACAAATCCCCCCGGTGGGAGCGGGCTTGCTCGCGAAGGCGGTGTGTCTGCTAACAAAGATGCCGGATGTGCCGGCCTCTTCGCGAGCAAGCCCGCTCCCACAATTGTCCGGTGGAGTGCTCAGGTTCATCGCCCATCACAAATCCCCTGAGGGAGCCAGCCTGCTGGCGATGTCAGGCTGAAAAATGCAGCATCATTTCGGCATCATCCAGCAGGCTACATCACCTTGCGCCTTTGCCTACAACTACGCCAGAATCCGCCGGCTTGTGCGGTTTGGGGGGCATCGGTAACTTGGTTCGCGTCACAGAATGGTCAGTGATCGGGTTTAGTCGCTCGGTTTTATCTCAAACACGCAAGCTGTTATCAGTCAGGCACTTTCACGCCTGCACTCAATGGCAGCTGTGCGCAGGGCGCCTTCGGGTGCGCCGGTAATGTTTGGGTACTGGTCGACTAACCTGCGTACAGCTGCCACCTATTGTTTAGTCGCAAAAGCGTGTCAGCCTCATTGAGGTTGCCCAACAAATGTTCAAAGTAACGCCAAATCCGCCAGAAGCGGACGCAATACCGGACCCGGAATCAACGTCCCCCTACTCCGACCCCAATTCCAGAAAACTCCACGAAGCCGCCGAACGCGCCCTCGATCACTATCTGAAACTGCAAGCCCCGCCCGAGCGAAAACCCAGTCACATGTTTGTCGTCGCCCCGAACATGGACAACGAAGAACTGCTGGCCCACGCCTGCGAATCCATGGCCTCGGCCAGCATCATGCTCAGTGACTTCGCCAGTCTCCTCGACACGCCCTACCGCAACACCCTGCTCGGCATTCAGCAAGTGGTGATGCTCGGCGAACTCGCCGTCAACCGTGCCCTCGACAACCTCGAGCCCCCGATCAGAAATTGAAAAGCGTCCCTGTGGCGAGGGAGCTTGCTCCCGCTCGACTGCACGGCAGTCGAGAATCCGGATCCGATCCGCAACGATGGGGCTTGGGGTCGCTTCGCAACCCAGCGGGAGCAAGCTCCCTCGCCACAAGGAAAACGGCGCAAAGGAGAATTCCACATGACCAATAAAACAGATGCCCACGTCGTCGCCGCATTAGTCGCCATGGGCCTCAACGAACGGGATCGACGCTGGGCGCAAAACGCATGCCTGGTGTTGTTTGAAAGCGAGCGGGAAACAATTGTGGCCTCGGCCGTGAACGCTCTAGGGAAACTTGATGGGCTTGAAATGGAGGCTGTACTCCCAGCGCTGCAGCGGGTGAAACGCCGGTTTCCGTCACTTGCAAGGACAGTGGCTGAGACGCTGGACGCGATGGCAATTGCAGCCTGAGTGATCGTGGCGAGGGGGATCGCGAAGCGATACCTCAAGAGAAGGCCTGCTGCGCAGTCCATCGGGGATAAATCCCCTCGCCACAGATTGCATGGACATTGATTGATCGGCGTTTAGCCCCCTCAATCCTCCCGCGTCAAAACCTCCAACAATTCAATCTCGAATACCAGATTCGAATGCGGTGGAATCTTGCCCATCGTCCGCTCGCCATAGCCCAGATGCGCCGGCACCAGCAGTTTGCGCTTGCCGCCCACTTGCATGCCCATCAGTCCCTGATCCCAGCCCTTGATCACCCGGCCCGTGCCAATCACGCACTGGAAAGGTTTGCCACGGCTGTGGGAAGAATCGAACTCGCTGCCGTCTTCCAGCCAGCCGGTGTAGTGGGTGGTAATCAGCGCGCCTTTGACGGCAGCCTTGCCCTCGCCCACCTGGAGATCGATTACCTGCAGTTCATCCGTCATGACATTCACTCAATTGCTTAACTGGCGGCCGTTTTCCCAGAAATGCCGGTGATTGGCAAGCCGATGGCGCAGAGCAACGCTATTACTCCGCGGATTGTGGATCTGGCGATGCAGGAGGCCAGACACAGGACGATTTTGGGGCGGGAAGCCCTGCACGAGTGCATGCGCAGGGCCTTTGAGTCGGGGGACTTAACGCTCGACAGGCTGCATCTCAACGATAGTGCCGTTGGTGATCATGACCATCACGTACTTGTCGTTGATCTGCACCCACTGCGCCTGGTCAATCGGGGCTTTCAAACCTTTCTGTTTCCAGTTTTTCAGCGCTTTGTCGCTGCGCTGATAGATGTCCGGGGCGCGGTCGTTGACCTTCAATTCGCGGTCGCTGGTCGGCGACTGGACGGTGGGTTCGCTTGAGGTTTGCGCCGCTTGAACAAGTGGGCTGATCCCGGCAATGCCGGCAACGAGGGCCAGGCTGGCGATTAGGGTTTTGCTGTTCATCGGTGAACCTCCTTGAGATATGTAATACCTGAACTCCGACTGCTGAGTCAGGAAATCATTCCTTGTTTTTTGCTTGGGGTGGCGATGGATTTTATTGAACAGATACTCCGCCATCGCTGGCAAGCCAGCTCCCACAAGGTGTCTTGGTGGTGCAGGAACAGTGGGCACACCGAGAAACTGCGGGAGCTGGCTTGCCAGCGATGGCGTCGGCACATGCAACATCTCCATTGAATGAAAAACCGCTATCGCCAGCAGGCTGGCTCCCACAGGTTAGACGGTGTTTTCAGGATTGATCCGCTTTGCACATCAATCCATGCCAACAATGCAATTAACATCCTGTAACACC
The DNA here is from genome assembly GCF_044742995.1 of Pseudomonas sp. NPDC087803. Classification (NCBI taxonomy): domain Bacteria; kingdom Pseudomonadati; phylum Pseudomonadota; class Gammaproteobacteria; order Pseudomonadales; family Pseudomonadaceae; genus Pseudomonas; species Pseudomonas sp. NPDC087803. The sequence goes on along the minus strand of NZ_JBIUVO010000009.1, from coordinate 55,792 downwards.
TGCGCGACCATCCGCCGCAATAACAACCGTGCGCCGCTTCCACGTCGCGCACGTCATAAAAGCGGTGGAGATTTTTCTATGACAGCCTCAATCCCACACGGCGGCTCGCGGGCCGGCGCCATTTTCCGGGTGACCTCGGGCAACTTCCTCGAACAGTTCGACTTCTTTCTGTTCGGCTTCTACGCCACGCAGATCGCGGCGGTGTTCTTCCCGGCGAGCAGTGAGTTCGCTTCCCTGATGATGACCTTTGCCGTATTCGGCGCCGGCTTTCTGATGCGTCCGCTGGGGGCGATCGTGCTTGGCGCCTACATCGACGATGTCGGTCGGCGCAAAGGTTTGATCGTCACTCTGTCGATCATGGCCAGCGGCACGATCCTGATTGTGCTGGTGCCCGGATACGAAACCATTGGTCTGTTTGCACCGGCGCTGGTGTTGGTCGGACGGCTGTTGCAGGGTTTCTCCGCCGGTGCGGAATTGGGCGGTGTTTCGGTGTATCTGTCCGAAATCGCCACGTCCGGCCGCAAAGGTTTCTTCACTGCCTGGCAGTCGGCCAGTCAGCAAGTGGCGATCATCGTTGCAGCCGCGCTGGGCTATGCGCTGAACGCGTGGATGGCGCCGGACGTGATTGCCGATTGGGGCTGGCGCATTCCGTTTTTCGTCGGTTGCCTGATCGTGCCGTTCATCTTTCTGTTGCGCCGTAACCTGGCGGAAACCGAAGAGTTCGCCGCACGCAAACATCGTCCGAGCATGAAGGAAGTGTTCCGCACCCTCGGTCAGAACTGGGGCGTGGTGCTCGGCGGCATGCTGATGGTTGCGCTGACCACCACCGCGTTCTACCTGATCACCGTGTACGCGCCGACCTTCGGCAAGACCGTGCTGCACCTGAGCACTTCGGATGCGCTGCTGGTGACCTTGCTGGTGGGCGTGTCGAACTTCTTCTGGCTGCCGATTGGCGGCATGTTGTCCGACCGTATCGGCCGGCGCCCGGTGCTGATCGCGATGTCGCTGCTGGCGCTGGCCACCACCTATCCGGCGCTGTCGTACCTGGTGCAGGCGCCGAGCTTCAGTCACATGTTGCTGTCGCTGCTGTGGCTGTCGTTCATCTACGGCATGTACAACGGCGCGATGATTCCGGCGCTGACCGAGATCATGCCGGTGGAAGTGCGGGTAGCCGGTTTCTCTCTCGCTTACAGCCTGGCGACCGCGATTTTTGGCGGTTTCACTCCGGCGATGTCGACCTTCCTGATCCAGTACACCGGCGACAAAGCCGCGCCCGGTTACTGGATGAGCGTCGGCGCACTGTGTGCGTTGTGCGCCACGTTGTACCTCTATCGCCGCGCAGGCGGCCGTTTGCAACCGGTTGCCGCATAAGGAGCAATCACCTTGAAAAAATTGATCAACCTCAGCGCCATCGCGCTCTTCGCTTTCAGCGCCCTGGCGCATGCTGAACAGCTGAACGTGATGACGTCGGGCGGCTTCACCGCCGCGTACAAAATCCTCGGCCCGAAATTCGCGGCCGCCACCGGCAACACTCTCGATACCCAGCTCGGTCCGTCGATGGGCAAGGCGCCGGAAGCGATCCCCAACCGCCTCGCCCGCGGTGAGCACGCCGACGTGGTGATCATGGTCGGTTATGCCCTCGATGACCTGATCAAACAAGGCAAGGTCGACCCGGCCTCGCGGGTCGAACTGGCGGACTCGCGGATTGGTCTGGTGGTGCGTGAAGGCGCGCCGAAGCCGGACATCAGCAGCGTCGAAAGCCTGAAGAAAACCCTGCTCGATGCAAAATCGGTGGCCTACTCCGACAGCGCCAGCGGCGTGTACATCGAGAAGCAGTTGTTCAACAAACTCGGCGTCGAGGATCAACTGAAACCGAAAGCGAAGATGATCCCGAAAATCCCGGTCGGCTCGGTGGTTGCCACGGGCGATTATCAACTGGGCTTCCAGCAGGTCAGCGAATTGCTGCCGGTGCCGGGGGTGAATTTTGTCGGCAAGATTCCGGAGTCGGTGCAGTCGGTGACGCGCTTCGCCGCCGGCATCCCGGTCGGCGCGCAGCATCCAAAAGAGGCCAAGGCCTTGCTCGACTACCTCGCCGCGCCTGCCGCCCAGGCGGACGTGCAAGCCACCGGGCTGGATTCGGTCAAGCGCTGAGTGTTGGCGGCTGGACTTTCATTTCCACCACCAGCCGCTCCAGTTCCAGTGCCGCCGGGGTCAACGTGCGACCCCGGCGCTTGATGATGCCGACACTGCGCATCACTTGCGGGTCGGTCAATGGCACCCGCGTCAGGATCGGATGATCCGGCCCGGGCATCGCCATCAGCGGCACCGCTGCCACGCCAAGTCCCGCCTCCACCAGACCAATCATCGTCGTCACATGCCGCGTCTCGCAGATGCTCTGGCGCTGCGGCACCACACTGCTCAAGGCCTGATCGAGCAGAAAACGGTTGCCGGAAGTCTTGTCCAGCGAGATGTAATCCTGCTGATAGAACTCGTCCCAGGTCACGCTGCTGCGTCCGGCCAACGGGTGATCGCGCCTGCAAGCAACGACATAGCACTCCTGCACAAGCGGCTCAAAGTCGACTTTGGCATCCTGCGTGCCGAGGAAACTCAAACCGAAATCCGCCTCGCCATTGACCACTGCGCTGAGCACATCGTGAGCGCTGGAATCGAGGACTTTGACCTTGATTCGCGGAAACTGCTGGTGATAGCGGGCGACCACCCGCGGCATGAAGTAGTAAGCCGCCGACGGCACGCAGGCCACCGTGACATGACCCAATCGGGTCGATGCGACTTCACTGATGCCGAGCAACGCCACATCCAGATCATCCAGCAAACGCTCGACGCTGGGCATGAAGCCGCGCCCGGCCTGGGTCAGGCTGACCTTGCGCGTGGTGCGCTCGAACAGCTTCACGCCGAGGGCGTCTTCGAGCTTTTCGATGCGCCGGCTCAGGGCCGGTTGTGACAGGCGCACGGTGTCGGCAGCTTTGCGGAAACTGCCTTGCTCGACCACGGCGCGAAAGGCTTGCAGGTCGTTGAGGTCGAAGTTGATGGCCATGGCGGAACCCGGAAAGATTGATTCGCGAAGCCTATCAATGTAACCAACTGATGCAATTTATTGAAGATTTGATTATATCGCCCTTGTGGGAGCGGGCTTGCTCGCGAATGCGGTGTACCAGTCGCCAGCAACATCGACTGAACCAGCGCTTTCGCGAGCAAGCCCGCTCCCACAGGTTTTGTGGTGGATTGACGAGCGGCGCAGCCTTTATTCTTGTCACCCCCCGCCGTACCGCTGTCAGGAGTCAACCCATGCCCCATGAAGGCAACCTGTTACAAGCCGCTGTCGTGTTTCTCTTCGCCGCGGTGCTCACCGTGCCCCTGGCCAAACGTCTGCAATTGGGCGCGGTGCTCGGTTATCTGCTGGCCGGGGTGATCATCGGCCCGTCGGTGCTCGGCCTGATCGGCAATCCGCAGAGCGTCGCGCATATTTCCGAACTGGGCGTGGTGTTGCTGCTGTTCATCATCGGCCTTGAGCTGTCACCACGGCGCTTGTGGGTGATGCGCAAATCGGTGTTCGGCGTGGGCCTGGCGCAGGTGCTGCTGACGGCGGCGGTGATCGGCGTGCTGGCGTTGTACGTGTTCGGCCAGTCGCTGAACAGTGCGATTGTGCTCGGCCTTGGTTTGGCGCTGTCGTCCACCGCGTTCGGCCTGCAAAGTCTGGCCGAGCGCAAAGAACTGACCAGCCCGCACGGGCGACTGGCGTTCGCGATTCTGCTGTTTCAGGACATCGCCGCGATCCCGTTGATCGCGCTGGTGCCGATGCTTGCTGGCAGCGCGCACGCCAGCAGCAATGCGGAAAGTCTGAACCACGGTCTGCAGGTGCTCGGCGGGATCGCCGTGGTGGTGGTCGGCGGGCGGTACCTGTTGCGTCCGGTGTTTCGCGTGGTGGCAAAAACCGGTCTGCCGGAGGTGTCCACCGCCACCGCTTTGCTGGTGGTGATCGGCACGGCGTGGCTGATGGATCTGGTCGGCGTGTCGATGGCGCTTGGGGCTTTTCTCGCCGGCCTGCTGCTGGCGGATTCGGAATATCGCCATGAACTGGAGGCGCAGATCGAGCCGTTCAAGGGCCTGCTGCTCGGGCTGTTTTTCATCAGCGTCGGCATGGGCGCCAACCTGAGTCTGCTGCTGAGTGCGCCGATCACCGTGCTGGGCCTGACGCTGCTGCTGATCGGTTTGAAGTTGCCGCTGCTGTTTGTGGTCGGGCGTCTGGCGGGTGGGCTGACCAAGGTCAGTGCGATTCGCCTGGGTATCGTGCTCGCCGCCGGTGGTGAATTTGCCTTTGTGGTGTTCAAGATCGGGCGCGATCAGGACCTGTTCGAACCACGCCTGTACGACTTGCTGGTACTCACCATCACCCTGTCGATGGCGTTGACGCCGTTGCTGCTGTTGATCTGTGCGCGATTGGTCAGCCCGAAAGTGCAGCCGGTGGAAGTGCCGGAGAAATTCCGTGAGATCGACACGGAAGCACCGCGCGTGGTGATTGCCGGCATGGGCCGGATGGGCCAGATCGTGGCGCGGATTCTGCGTGCGCAGAACATCAAGTTCGTGGCGTTGGACACCTCGGTGGAAACCATCGAACTGTCGCGCAGTTTTGGTGGCGTGCCGGTGTTCTACGGCGACCCGATGCGCCCGGAAATCCTCAATGCGGCGAAGGTTGGCGAGGCGGAGTATTTCGTGATTGCCACCGATGATCCGGAGACCAACATCAAGACGGCCGAAATCGTGCGCAAGCTGTATCCGCACATGAAGATCATCGCCCGCGCACGTAACCGTCAGCACGTACACCGCCTGGTCGATGTCGGCGCCGAAGCGATTCGCGAGACCTATTACTCAAGCCTGGAAATGAGCCGGCGCACGCTGGTCGGGCTGGGTCTGACCCAGGCCCAGGCCGATGCGCGGATCAAGCGCTTCAAGCACCACGACGAACAGGTGCTGGAAGCCCAGCACGCGATCTACGACGATGCGGCCAAAGTCCTGCAAACCGCCCAGGAAGCCCGGGCGGAACTGGCGCGATTGTTCGAGTCGGATCAACTGGAAGAGGAAGCGCGCAAGGCCTGATCTCCTTGCACAGATCCAGACTTCGTGCCGACAGGACTGACGCCTTCGCGGGCAAGCCCGCTCCCACAGGTTTTGTGAACGACCGAAAACCCTGTAGGAGCTGCCGCAGGCTGCGATCTTTTGATCTTGATCTTAAAAAGCAAGGTCAAAAGATCGCAGCCTGCGGCAGCTCCTACAGGGGATTGGGTCAGGCCGGCTCTAATTCGCGCTCTTGTTTGACCGGTGCAGTCTCAAACCGGTCCGCGAGGAACGGTGTGATATCCAGCGGCAGCGCTTCCTGGTTGACCAGTTTGTCCAGCAGCACGCCGGTAATCGCCGAAGTCAGAATGCCGGTGCGGAAGTGTCCGCAGGCATTCAGATAACCCTCCACCCCGCGCATCGGCCCGAGAATCGGCAGTTCATCCGGCGAGCCCGGGCGCAATCCGGCCCAGGTGCGCTTGAGATTGACGTCCTTGAGCTCCGGCAGGCAACGCACCGCGCCCTGCACCAGTCCGGCGATTTCCGGGTAGGTGGTGGTGACGTCGAAACCTTTTTCTTCGGTGGTACTGCCGATCAGGATTTCGCCGTTGTCCTTCTGCGCCACGTAGCAGTCGCTGGTGGTCAGGCAACCGTTGAGGATCTTCGGCATGCGCTCGGTCAGCAGGATCTGGCCCTTGACCGGTTTCACCGGAATCCGCACACCGGTGGCCCATTCGCTCAAATCCGCCGCCCAGGCACCAGCAGCGTTGATAAGAGTCTTGCAGTGGAACACGCCCTCCTCGGCCGTCTGTACGCCCGTCACGCGGCTGCCGTGATGCAACACACCGGTGACGTTGGTGTTGACGTAGATGTCGACGCCATTCTGCCGCGCACCTTCCATGTAGGCATCGGCGAGGCGGAACGGGCTGACCTGGTGATCGCAAAGAAACTCCAGCGCACCCCGGGCCTCGTGGCTGACGCTCGGCTCGGCTTCACGCAGTGCGGCCTGATCAAGCCAGCGCACCTGATCGGCCAGATGCGGAATGCAGCTGACAATGTGCTCGGCGTAGAGCCGGTCTTCGTCGTCATAGATGACGAATTTCAACCCGGTCTTTTCGAACTTGAAATCCATCCCGTGCCTGTCCTTCAGCTCGCGGTGCAACGCCGGATACAGCGCGTTGGACTGCAAGGCGAAATCGAAGAACGACTCCGGCAGGATGTGCGGCGTGCTGGCGTCCACCGCCACCGCCGCACCCTGGGTTTCGCGCTTGCGGTTGGCCGACATCATGCGGAAGAAAATCACTCCGCAGCCCAGCCCCACCGACTCGCCGATGGCCCACAAGCCGCCGGCCGAAGCGCGGGTGGCGTTGCCTGGGCGCTTGGCGTCGATCAGCGCGACCTTGAGCCCTTGGCGCTTGGACAATTGATAGGCGCAGGACGCCCCGATCACGCCGCCGCCGGCAATGACCACGTCATAGAACTTACTCATGGGAAGCGGCCTCCGTGCCGACGGACTGGAACGCGGAAAAAGGAATCGGATCAATCGGGAAACGCGGACGCAGCCAGCCAACGTCCTTGCGCCCGGTGGCCTGGCGCAGACGGTCGCTGCAGTAGCCGACGCACATCCGCCCCTGACAATCGCCCATGCTGACGCGGGTGCGCATCTTCAGACTGGCGATGTCCTGCACGCCTTGCTCCAGCGCCCGGTCGATGTCGGCGCGGGTCGCATGTTCGCAGCGGCAGATCACCGTATCGGCGGCCGGCAACGCGGTCTGGCCGACACCGCGTTCGGTGTAGCGGTCGACGGCGGCGCGAAAACGCACGATGGATTTGAGCTTGCCCAAATAACGATCGCGGCGCACCCGCGCCAGTTCTTCTTCGATTACGCCGCGTTGCAGGAGGATCGAGGTGGCGGCGATCTTGCCGGCGAGCATCGCCGCTTCACCGCCGCGAATCCCGCCCATGTCACCGGCCAGGTGCACGTGCGGCTCTTTGCTTTGCTGCCAGACGTTGGAGTTGGCGCGCAGGTAGCCGTCGTCGCTGAAGCCGTGATCGAGGCCCATCTGCTGACTGAGTTGCGTGCGCGGGATGAAGCCGTAACCGACCGCCAGGGTCTTGGCTTCGAAGCGTTCGATCTGAGTCAGATCAGGTTCCCAACTGGCCGAATACGGCGCAACAGTGACGCTCTTCAGTTCGCCTTCGCCGTGAGCTTCGACCACGCCCCAGCCGTAGTTCATCGGGATGCCGTGCAGTTTCAGGTACGCAAGCATGCTCAGGCCGTCGAGGAACAGCTGTGGTTTGTTCAACAGCGCCAGGCTTTCGCGGGCGATCTTGCCGAACGCGCAGGCTTCATACACCCCCGCGACCTTGACCCCCGACGCATGCAGCTGCGTCGCCACCAGCGGCAGCAGCGGCCCGGTGCCGGCGATGATCACCGGCCCTTGCGGCTTGACCACGCCACTTTTGATTTGCAGCTGCAGGCCGCCGAGCATGATCACCCCCGGCAGGGTCCAGCCGGGGAACGGCACGCTGCGCTCGTGGCAACCCGCCGCCAGCAGCAATTGCGGGTATTCGATCTCGTGCAGTTGCTCATCGCCGTCGAGCACCACCAGCGCGCGGGTGCCTTCGGCGCCGACCACGCGGTGATTGAGGCGCACGTCGATCAGCCCGGATTGCTCCTGAAAATCACCGTGCAACGTGCTCAGGGCTTCGGCATAGCGTGGCCCGAGGTAGTCCAGTTGCACGCCGTCGCGCAGCGGCCCGCGATAGACCACGCCGCCGAGACGCGAGGCTTCTTCGAGCAAGGTGCAGCGCACACCATGGCGCGCCAGTTCGATGGCCGCCGCCATCCCCGCCGGACCACCGCCGACGATCACCGGTTGCAGGCTCATACGACCTCCTGCTCGTGGATGCGGTTGACCTGGGTTTCAATCTGCATGCCCTCGCGTACCACGGTCTGACAGGCACGGCGCTTGTGCCGGCCGTTGATTTTCACCAGACAGCACTGGCACACGCCCATGCCGCAGTAGGCGCCGCTGATCTGGTTGTGATCGTTGCGCGCAACCTGGCGCACGCCGAGGGACTGGATGACGCTGAGGACGGTTTCGCCGATGGCGGCAGTCACCGCTTGGCCGTTGATGTGGACGGTCATATCCGCCTGGGTCAGGGGCTGGATATCGAAGGTGCGTTCTAGGCAGTGCATTGCGATGTTCATCCGTGAAAAGTTTCAGGGGTAAGTGTTACGTCAGCTCCTTGCTGCACTCTGCCGGGCGACCCGTTGTGTTTTTTGGTGGGGGTCCGCCGGGCTACTCCATGAGCGCAGCAATTTGCGCACCGGAGCACTGTAGTCGATACCGCGGCAAGGGCCTGGATCTTTTAAGTTAGGGGAAATCGCGAGGGTGAATATTGATCCAGATCGACAAATCCACCTGCGTCCCTGTAGGAGCTGCCGAAGGCTGCGATCTTTTGATTTTGCTTCTAAAAAGATCGCAGCCTTCGGCAGCTCCTACAGGGAGCATGTGGCGGGCATGAAAAAGCCGCTTCCACCGTGAAGTGGAAGCGGCCGAGGCATGGGCCTCAATAGAGCATCTGGATCAGTGTACGAACAGGGCGATCAGAATAATGATCGGGATTGGCACACCGAGGAAAAACAGTAGTAGAGAGCGCATGGTGATTCTCCTTGTTTAACGAACTGGAGGCAGTGTGGATGTGGTGGCGTAGGTGTCGACTTCGACGTACTCGACCGCATCCCGGCGACGACCGCCGAAGGTAGCTGCCAGACTGGCGAAGAACGCACCGGCCAACAGTGCAATGAACATCCACAGCGAAGTCCAGGCAGCAACTTTGGCAGCGGTGTCGGCAGCCTGTTGAGCTTTGACTTTGGCATCGGCGATGGCTTTCTGAGTGCGGGCATACACTTCATCGACACGTTTTTCGGCGTCGGCCTGACTCAGGTTGGTCCGCTGTGCGACCAGTTGTGCGAGGTAGGTGCGGTCTTCTGGGCTGAGTTGGCCGTTGGCCAGGCTCTGGGCGAAGATCCGGGTCACCGCACCGTGAGCAGCATCATCGCTGACGGACGCTGGGCGGTCGTCACGGAACAGACTGTCGACAAAGTAACCGTACTGGTCGCTGCTGGTGTTTGCTGCGGCAGTACCGGCAGCTTGAGTCGCGGCAGCCGCTGCGCCACCGGCCACACTGGCACCGGCCTGCACACCACCGCTGATCACGCTGCTGACCGAGCCAACGACCAGAACGGCCGTCACCAACGTAGCCACGCACCAGGCGAGGAAACCATGGGCGGTATCACGGAAATACACTTCATCACCGTGCATGTTGGCCCACTTCACCCGCAGACGACCGGCGATATAACCACCGAGGCCCGAGGCGATGATTTGCGTCGCCGCCAGCCAGACAATCGTGGAAATCCCCAAGCCCTTGGCGCTGATGCCCTCCCCGGCCCAAGGTGAAACGGCAGAGAATCCCAAACCGAAGCCAAGCAGCACCAAAATCATTGACAGTGCTGCAGCCGCCGCCGCGCCCGCGAAAATCGCGCCCCAGGACACGCCTGACACGTTGCTCGACTCTCCTTCGAAGGCAGGATAAAACCCATCAGGGGATCTATTCATTGTTGTAGTGCTCCAGGCATGAAAAATGGTGTTACAACTCGTCATCAGATGAATTGCAGCGACCGTGCCATTTGCCAACTTTAAATAAATCCTTATATTTCAATAATTTAAAAAGAATGAACTTCCTAAGACCATGCAATTTGCAATAACCGGCCAAAAGCAGCGGGTTTTATGCATTGGCACAAAGCGCTGTCATTTGCGCTTGTAGCTTTTGTTTCCACTCGGTGTCAGGCAATACACTCCGCCACGCGGCCCGGTGCAGAACGATCCAGTACCGCAGGTGCAGCCATCGTCACTCTGCAAAAATCGCTGAGGACGTGCCTGGCCCTTGATTCCGAACATGGCGGCACAGCTTTTCTTCGAACCACTGATAGAGCCGTCATTGCACAGGAACAGATCGCCGTCGCAGCGATCGATCCCGCCCTTCCTCCCGGAGCACGGTGTATTGGCGGCCAGGGCTGCTGTGCTCAGCAGCACCAGGAGCACTCCGGTGATTGGCATCCAGCCACGGCGAATAAATGTACGCACTGAACCACTCCTGACAGAAAGCTATGGCCAGATGATATCAATGTTGCCGAAAATAATTGCGCAGCCTTGGCAAATGGCGGCTAAAACATGAAAGTTAATTTAAAGCGCCACGGAAAATACTTGGCAAAATGCTGCCATTCCGTTTGAACCGATCAAGGCCTGCTCTATGACTCGTATTTTGACCATCGAAGACGACGCCGTGACTGCCCGTGAAATCGTTGCCGAACTCAGCAGCCACGGCCTGGAAGTGGATTGGGTCGACAATGGCCGCGAAGGCCTGGACCGTGCCGTCAGCGGCAACTACGACCTGATCACCCTCGACCGCATGCTGCCGGAGCTCGATGGCCTGGCCATCGTCACCACCCTGCGCACCATGGGCGTGGCCACGCCGATTCTGATGATCAGCGCGCTGTCCGATGTCGATGAGCGCGTGCGCGGCTTGCGTGCCGGCGGCGATGATTACCTGACCAAACCGTTCGCCACCGACGAGATGGCCGCACGCGTGGAAGTGTTGTTGCGCCGGCAGAACAGCGTCGCCACTCAGGCCACCACGCTGCAGGTCGCCGACCTTGAACTGGATCTGATCAGCCACGAAGCGCGCCGTGCCGCGCAGGTGCTGACGCTACTGCCGACCGAATACAAGCTGCTGGAATTTCTCATGCGCAACAGCGGCCAGATCCTCTCGCGGATGATGATTTTCGAAGAAGTCTGGGGTTATCACTTCGACCCGGGCACCAACCTGATCGACGTACACATCGGTCGTCTGCGCAAGAAGATCGACGCGGCGGGCAATGTTCCGCTGATTCGCACGGTACGGGGCTCGGGTTATGTCATTGCCGAACCCGTCTGACGGCTGGCGTTCCTCCAGCAGCCGGTTGCTGGCGCTGTACAGTTCGTTGTTCGTGGCCTGGAGCGCGATCCTCATGGGGGTCATGTATTTCGAGGTTTCCGGCTACCTCGACAACCTCGCCAAGCATTCGCTGATGCAACGTCAGCATCTGTTTTCGCACTTTCGCGGTGAGCAACTGGAAGAAGCGCTCGCCGCCAGCATGACCTTCGACATCCGTGGCATCGACGCCTATGGCCTGTTCGACGCCCAGGGCGTTTATCTCGGCGGTGCTTTGCAACAGTTGCCCGAAGGCCTGCCGCTGGACGGCAAGATCCACACCCTGGACGACTGCGCCGATTCCGACGACCCGACCCTGCCCGCCGACAGCTGCGACGCCGTGGCGACCCAGACCCGCGACGGCCGCTGGCTGGTGTTGTTGCGCGACAACGGTTCGCTGTTCGCGGTGACACGGATCATTCTGCATGCGTTGTTCTGGGGGGTGTCGCTGACGATCCTGCCGGGGATTGCCGGCTGGCATCTGCTGCGCCGACGCCCGATGCGGCGGATCCGGGCGATTCAGGACAGCGCTCAGGCGATTGTGGCCGGCGACCTGACGCACCGTTTGCCGCTTTCCAACCGCCGCGACGAACTGGACATGCTCGCCGCCATCGTCAACGCCATGCTCGATCGCATCGAGCGGCTGATGCACGAAGTCAAAGGCGTATGCGACAACATCGCCCACGACTTGCGCACGCCGCTGACACGTTTGCGTGCGCAGTTGTATCGCATGCAACAGCAGGCGGGTGAGGGTTCACAGGAGGCGGCGCAACTGGATCTGGTGCTGGCCGAGGCCGATACGCTGATGGCGCGGTTTCGCGGATTGCTGCGGATCTCGGAGCTGGAAGATCGCCAGCGGCGCTCAGGGTTTGTCGAGCTGGATCCGGTGCAACTGCTTGAGGAACTGCATGAGTTCTACCTGCCACTGGCCGAGGAAGGCGAACTGCTGTTCGTGCTGAACATGCCGGAAACCCTGCCACCGTTGAATGGTGACCGGGCATTGTTGTTCGAGGCGCTGGCGAATCTGCTGAGCAATTCGATCAAGTTCACCCCGGCGGGCGGTACGGTGATTTTGCGTGGTGTGAATGACAGTGGGCACACGCGAATCGAGGTTCACGATTCCGGGCCGGGGATTCCCGAAGCCGAGCGTGAGGCGGTATTCCAGCGTTTCTATCGTGCCGAGGGCGGGCAGCCGCAGAGCGGCTTTGGCCTGGGATTGTCGATTGTCGCGGCGATTGTCAGCCTGCATGGCTTCAATCTTGAAGTGGGCAGCAGTGAGCTGGGCGGCGCGAAGCTGGTGCTGGATTGTCGGCAGAGTCTGATTTCGCAATCCTGAGAATCACCGCGATGCAATGTAGGAGTGAGCCTGCTCGCGATAGCGGTGAGTCAAACAACAAATATGTTGGCTGATTCACCGCTATCGCGAGCAGGCTCACTCCTACAATCCGCGGTCCTGAAAACAATGTGATCCCCTGTGGGAGCGGGCTTGCTCGCGAAGGCGTCGGGTCAGTCGACATCTTTTTTGGCTGACACTGCGCATTCGCGAGCAAGCCCGCTCCCACATTCAGATCTCTGTCAGATCACGCCGGGTAATTGGCCCGCAACGCCTCAAGCCCCCCCTGATAAATGCCGTTGAACAGCGCCACCACTTCTTCCTCGCTCACGCCCTTGGCGTTGAAGCGGCCCGACCATGTCACCCGGGCGCTCTGCCCCTGGGCTTCGACCTTGATCGTCGCCAGGTAGTCAGTGGCCGGGAACGGCGCCTGTTCGATCGAATAGCTGTAGGTCTTCGCTGTGTTGTCGAACGCTTGCAGGCGCTCGATCACCACGCCGCCATCGGCGGTTTGCAGGGTGCGCACGCGTCCGCCTTCGCTCAATTCACTCTTGGTAATCAACGGCAGCCAGTCCGGCAGCGTGTTGAAGCCGCCGATCAATTGCCAGACCTGATCGGCCGACGCCGGGATGTCGATTGTTGCTGATGCAGTTGCCATAAATAAACGCTTCTCCAGAGTCTTTGCGGTTCAGATCGCCATACTGTCGACTACACCGCCATCCACGCGCAAGGCCGCGCCAGTGGTGGCGGAGGAAAACGGCGAAGCGATGTACGTGACCAGATGCGCCACCTCGGCAACATCGGCCACCCGCTGGATGATCGACGTCGGCCGCGCCCTGCGGACGAACGCGTCGGCTTCTTCGCGCAGGTTGCGCCCGGACTCGGCCGCGGCATCCTTGAGCATGTGTTCCACGCCACCGGTAAAGGTCGGTCCCGGAAGGACTGCATTGACCGTCACGCCAGTGCCAGCCAGACGTTTGGCCAGGCCATGGGACACCGCAAGATTGGCGCTTTTGGTCACGCCATAGTTGAGCATGTCGGCCGGGGTCGCCACGCCAGACTCCGAAGACAGGAAGATCACCCGCCCCCAGCCCTGCTCGACCATCGCCGGCACGTAGTGCCGCGACAGACGCACGCCGGAAATCACGTTGACCTCGTAGAAGCGCGTCCACTCGCTGTCCGGGGTGTCGAAGAAATCCACGGCGTCGAAGATGCCGAGATTGTTCACCAGAATGTCGGCACGTGGTTCGGCGGCGAACAGTTTTTCCGCACCTTCGGCGGTGCCCAGGTCGGCCGTCAGACCGCGCAGGTGCGCACCCGGCACGTGCTGGCGAATGCTTGCCAGTGCTTGCTCGACCTTGGCCGTTTCACGCCCGATGACCACCACCGTAGCGCCGGCCTCGGCCAGTGACTGGCTGATGCCCAGCCCAATGCCACCCGTGCTGCCGCTGACGATGGCCAGTTTTCCACTCAAGTCGATTTTCATGGGTTCACCTCTTCGATTGGCAATACACGGACAAATAGAAGGAATGGATCAGCGTAGACGCGATGTTGGCCGGATGAAGGCGTTGCCGACCAAAGACCGGCGTTGCCGAAGGTTCTTGGCAACGTCATGGCCGGCAGCGATAGACCCGACGCCTTCGCGAGCAAGCCCGCTCCCACAGGGGCGAGTCGGTGTTTGGAGATCCTGGAGCTGGGCGTGTTCAAGGGTGGGAGTGGGCTTGCTCACGAAGGGGGTGGCACAGTCAGCACCCAAGTTGATTGACTCGAAGCCTTCACAGGCTCCCCGGCGTCCTACACTGAAAGAGTCAGCCCTCTGCAAGAGAGAACGATGAAAATGTCTGCGCAAATGACCGTGGTCGCGGTGCTGGCCACGCTTGCCTATCTGGGGCTGGCGGTGTGGGGCATCGGTGGGCCGGCGGTGTTCTTCTCGCATGGGGCGCTGGTGCTGGTGGCGCTGGCCACGCTGCTGATGGTGGTGGCGTCTTTGTTCACCGACGTGAACATGAGCTCGGGCGAGCGCGAGGACCGGGCCAATCGCTGGGTGCTTCCGGCGTTCGGGGTGATTGGGCTGGTCAGCGGATTTCTCCCGGCGTACTGCGACCGCATCGACTTCTGGACCTTCGGCGCGGAAGGCCTGCGCTGGCTCGGCGCGCTGCTGTTTATCATCGGTGGCGCGCTGCGGCTGTGGCCGGTGTTTGTCCTGGGCCGGCGGTTCAGCGGCTTGGTGGCGATTCAACCGGGGCATCGGTTGGTCACCGACGGTATTTACTCGCGCCTGCGCAATCCGAGCTATCTGGGGTTGGTGGTCAACGCCGTGGGCTGGGCGCTGGCGTTTCGCTCCAGTGTCGGCTTGATTCTGGCGGTGCTGACATTGATTCCGCTGATCGCGCGTATTCACTCGGAAGAGGCGCTGCTGCGCGGGCAATTCGGCGCCGAGTACGAGGCTTACTGCGCGCGGAGCTGGCGGTTGTTACCGGGCATCTACTGACCCCTGTAGGAGCTGCCGCAGGCTGCGATCTTTTGACCTGGATTTTCAAAAGCAAGATCAAAAGATCGCAGCCTGCGGCAGCTCCTACAGGGGGCTGTGTTGGGTCAGGTTTTTTGCAGGTGCAGTTGACCTTGGCTGTCGACAGCGACGCTCAGCGACTCATAACTGTCGAGGGTCGCGTGGTGGGTTTCTAGAGGATGCTGGTGTGTCGTGGTGATGATCATCAGCGCCGCCCCGGCCGCTTCAGCGGCCTGAATGCCAACCGTGGCGTCTTCGAAAATCAGGCAATCAGCGGGCTGAAGTCCCAGACGCTGCGCCGCCAGACGATAACCCGCCGGGTCGGGTTTGCCAGCCGTCACATCCTCCGCCGTAATCATCAGCGCAGGCTCGGGAATCCCCGCCGCCGCCATCCGTCGCAATGCCAGATCCCGTGGCGCCGAGGTCACCATTGCCCAGCGCTCCCTTGGCAAGGCCTCGAGAAACGCCACTGCTCCGGGAATCGGCACAATACCTTCGACATCGTCGATTTCCGCCTGCGCGATGAACGCTGCTTGCGCCTCGGCATCCACACCTGGCAGGTTCAGCCGGCGGATGGTGTCGATGGCGCGCGCACCGTGAATGGTCGGCAGGAAAGTCTCGACATCAACCCCGTGGCGCTCAGCCCACGCCGCCCAGACGCGCTCGGCCGCGGCGATGGAATTGAGGACGGTGCCGTCCATGTCGAACAGGAACGCGCCGAACGCGCGGTCGAAGACGTTATCGTGAGCAGGCAAAAGGTCGCATCCTTTGACAGACTGGGCGAATTGGCCGGGCAATGTAGCATTTTTGCCCGCCGATTCGACCCGACGTTTCAATGCACACGCGGCGCCTTGGACTTGAACGCGCTGTCGACGCAATCGAGCAATTGGCCGATGGCCCAGGGTTTTTTGATGAACGCGACCGGATGCTTGACCCCGGAAGTCTCGGGGGTTTCATAACCGGACATGACCATCACCGGTTTGTCCGGCCAGCGCTCGCCGACCAGATTGGCCAGCCCCGCCCCGTTGATTTCACCGGGCATGGTGATATCGGTGAGCAGCAGCGCCACTTCGGGCGCGTGCTTTTCCAGATACAGCTTGGCTGCATCCGCGCTGGTTTGCGGCTCGACCTTGAAACCTTCCTCCTGAAGAATTTCGCAGAGAAACTCCAGAATCAACGGGTCGTCCTCAACCACCAGAATCAACCCGTCAGGAAGGTGCGCGCTCGCCGTCGGTGTTGGACTCATGAACTGGCACTCCCTGAATTGCATTAACGATTTAGCGGCTTGTTTCCGCTGCTTATCAGGTATGAGCAGCACGCCCTGCATAAATTCATTTTTGATACAGGTCTTTTCTTAACAGGCGCGATCAGCCTTCGTTGACGGGCGTTCGCCAGGCGGTTTTTGTGGTTAAAATGCCGGCCCTTTTGCTTGCCGACCGTGACTGATGAACCCTGAAGCCCTCGCCACCCTCCGCGCCCATTTGTTGCCTGCACTGGCGGCCGCACCGAGCGAAACCCGTCGCCTGTTCCATGGCCGCGGACGTTGCTGGCCGGGGCTGGAGCAACTGACGGTGGACTGGTTGCAAGGCGTGGTGCTGGTCTCGCTGTTCAAGGAGCCAGTGCCGGAACAGCTCGACGCGCTCAAGCACTTGCTGCTCGACCTCAGCACCTCGACCGAGTGGCAACAGTCCGGCGCCCACACCTTGCTGGTGCAACATCGGTATTTGCCGCAGAGCACCGCCGAATGGTTGCTGGGGGAGGAAATCGACGAGATGCGCATCGTCGAGGGCGGTTTGCAGTACCGCGTCGACCTGGGGCGCAAGCAGAACGCCGGGTTGTTTCTCGACATGCGCTACGGGCGCAACTGGGTGCGAGAGCAGGCGGCGGGCAAACGCGTGCTGAACCTGTTCGCCTATACCTGCGGCTTTTCCGTGGCGGCCATCGAAGGCGGCGCCAGCCATGTGGTCAACCTTGACATGTCCCGCGCCGCGCTGAGCCGAGGCCGTGACAATCACCGGTTGAACGGGCATGACCTGAGCAAAGTGAGCTTTCTCGGCCACGACCTGTTCAAGTCCTGGGGCAAGGTGATCAACAGCGGCCCGTACGATCTGGTGATCATCGACCCGCCATCGTTCCAGAAAGGCAGTTTTCTGCTGACCAAGGATTACCAGCGCGTGCTGCGTCGTTTGCCGGAATTGCTCACGGCGGACGGCACGGTGCTGGCGTGCATGAATGATCCGTCGTTTGGTTCGGACTTTCTGATTGATGGAGTGACCCAAGAGGCGCCGAGTCTGCGCTTTGAACAGCGGCTGGAGAATCCGCCGGAGTTTCCGGATATTGATCCTGAAAGTGGCCTGAAAGCGCTCGTCTTCAAACGCACAGATTGACCTGACACCCCGATAACACCGCTGATCCCTGTGGGAGCTGGCTTGCCAGCGATGGCGGTGTTTCAGGTCACGAGGATGTCAGCTGTGCCGCCCTCATCGCTGGCAAGCCAGCTCCCACAGGGTTTGGTGGATCATGGGGTGTGTGGACGGAGCACCAGCGCAAACAACTCGCCATGCCCGGTCACATTGAGCTTGTGATAGAGATTGCGCCGATGCACCTTCACCGTTTCCGGCGATATGCCCATCTGCTGGGCGATGGCCTTGCTCGAGAAGCCCTGCAGAATCAACCGCGCGGTGTCGACTTCACGGGTGGTCAGGCGCGCATCGAAACGATCAAGCAACGTCGCC
Source organism: Pseudomonas sp. NPDC087803 (assembly GCF_044742995.1). Taxonomy (NCBI): domain Bacteria; kingdom Pseudomonadati; phylum Pseudomonadota; class Gammaproteobacteria; order Pseudomonadales; family Pseudomonadaceae; genus Pseudomonas; species Pseudomonas sp. NPDC087803. The sequence continues at coordinate 38,103 of NZ_JBIUVO010000009.1, read as the reverse complement.
AGATCCCCCGCCACCGGCTCGCTGCCGGTCCCTTGCGGCGGCAACAGCTGCACGTGCCGGCGCATCGCCGCCAGCACCCAGTCGCGCACACACAGCAGACGGCCCTGCTCCGTCAGATCGAAAGCCGTCGAGCGCCCGAGTGACAGGCCAAGCACCCCGCCCTCGACGTTGATCATGAACTGCAACTCGTCTTCACCGACCACCGAGCGAAAGTAGCTCTGGTAATACTCGCTGTGCAGAAACTGGTCCGGCGCCACCGAGGCCAGGCTGTGCAGGCCATCGGCGATCCCGGTCGAGGCGGTTTGGTAGAACGGATCGAGCAGGTACATCCCGGCGCTGTAACTGGCCAGTTCTTCCTGCTCGTCGGCGCGGCCCTTGCTGTCGAAGTCGATCAGCAATCGCGGTGCCTGCCCCGCTTTCATCAGTGCCACCAGCGCGTTATCCAGCGGCACCAGCAGCCGTAGTGTGTCGACCAGCGCCCGCCAGAAAGCGTCCTGGCCGACGGCGGCGAATACCCGCGCCAGACTCTGATGCACCGGCAACTCCTGCAACAACGCGTCCACGCACTACCCCTTTTGAGTAACCCATGATGGGAATGGGTCAGGCGTGCCCGCCCCGATAGGCTGAGCACTCCTGTCAATCACCGGCCTGCCGCAGGCCAGGAGTGCCGCATCATGCGTTGTCGTCGTGGCTATATCAACCGGGGCATCAAGCTTGGCCTGCTCGCCTGTTTTGGCATCGCATCCGCCGCCAGTGCCGCCGATGCACCGAGCGTGCACGTCTACAACTGGTACGACTACATCGGCCCCACCACCCTGGCCGACTTCAAGCGCGACAGCGGCATTCAACCGGTTTACGACACTTTCGACAGCGCCGAAGTGCTCGAAGGCAAACTGCTGACCAGCCGCAGCGGTTACGACGTGGTGGTGGCGAGCAACTTCAGCCTGCCGACGCTGATCAAGGCCGGCGCCCTCGCCCCGCTGCCCCGCGATCAGCTGCCGGGCTGGAAGAATCTGGACAGCGATCTGCTGAGCAAACTGGCCAATAACGACCCCGGCAATCAATACGCCGTGCCGTATCTGTGGGGCACCAATGGCATCGGCTACAACGTCGACAAAGTGCGCGCCGCACTCGGCGACAAGGCACCGCTGGATTCGTGGGATCTGGTGTTCAAGGAAGAAAACCTCGCCAAGCTCGGCCAGTGCGGGGTGGCGATGCTCGACTCGCCGTCGGAAATGCTCCCGGTCGCCCTGCATTACCTGGGATTGCCGCCCAACAGCACCAACCCCGAGGACTATCAGAAAGCCGAAGCGCTGCTGCTCAAATTGCGCCCGCACATCGCCTACTTCAACTCGTCGAAATTCATCAGTGACCTGTCCAACGGCAACATCTGCGTAGCGGTGGGCTGGTCCGGGGCGATGCTCGAAGCCAAGACCAACGCCGAACAGGCCAACAACGGCGTGAAGATCGCCTACAGCCTGCCCAAGGAAGGCGCGCCGGTGTGGTTCGACACGCTGGTATTGCTCAAGGATGCGCCGAACCGTACTCAGGGTCTGGCGTTCATCGACTACCTGCTGCGCCCGGAAGTGATCGCGCCGGTCAGTGATCACCTGACCTATCCCAACGGCAACCGCGCCGCAACCCCGCTGGTGGCCGAGGCCACGCGCAATAACCCGGCGGTTTACCCGTCCGCTGCGGCGATGGCGACCCTGTACACCCTTGAACCACTGCCCAAAGCCATCGAACGGGTGCGCACGCGGGTGTGGAGCAAGGTCAAGAACGGCCAGTAATCCCAACACATTTCCCTTGTAGGAGTGAGCCTGCTCGCGATGGCGGTGAGCCAGTCAACAGAGATGTTGAATTCAAAGACGCCATCGCGAGCAGGCTCACTCCTACAAGGTCCGTGAGTCCTTCAGATTTTTATAGAGAGACAATCCATGAAACCCCGTGCCCGTGACCTCAACATCCGCATCGGCCAGTTGCAACCCGGCCCCCTCAACGCCATCACCGATGTCCCCGGCGTGCGCGTCGGCCACAGTAACGTGCGTGGCCGCAGCGCGGCCGGACGAGACATCTGCACCGGCGTCACAGTGATCGAGCCGCGCCGCGGATCGACCAACCAGCAACCGTGTTTCGCCGGGGTGCATGTGCTCAACGGCAATGGCGACGCCACCGGCCTTGAGTGGATTCGCGAAGCCGGGCTGTTGACCAGTCCCATCGCCTTCACCAACACCCACAGCCTCGGCGTGGTGCGCGATGCGTTGATTGCGCTGGATCGCCAGCAGCAACCGGACGACGGCCGTCTCTACTGGAACATGCCGGTGGTGCTGGAAACCTTCGATGGTCTGCTCAACGACATCAACGGTTTTCACGTCAAGCCGGAGCATGTCGCCGAGGCGCTGAGTGCCGCGCATGACGGCGCCGTCGAAGAAGGTGCCGTGGGTGGCGGCAGTGGCATGATCTGCCATGAATTCAAGGGCGGCATCGGCAGCGCGTCACGGCGTTTGAGCCGCGCTCAAGGCGGCTGGACGGTGGGCGCGATCGTCCAGGCCAACCACGGTATTCGCAGCGAGTTGCGGGTCGACGGTTATCCGGTGGGCCGCCACATGGAGCAGGTCGATTCGCCGTTCCTGCGTGCTTCGCTGCCGCATCCGGGCATGGGTTCGATCGTGGTCTGCCTGGCCACTGACGCACCGCTGCTGCCACATCAATGCACGCGCCTGGCGCAACGCGCCAGCCTCGGTCTGGCGCGCAGCGGCGGTGGCAACGAAGACCACAGCGGTGACATCTTCATCGCCTTCGCCACCGGCAACGAACAGGTGCCGCCCGCCGCCTACGAGGGCAAAGGCGCGCCGACCTGCGACGGCTTGCGCATGGTCAACAACGACCACATCAGCGAGCTGTTCCTCGCCGCCACCGAAGCGGTTGAAGAAGCGATCATCAACGCCCTGCTCGCCAGTGACAGCACCGCAGGCAACGGGCATGCGGTACCGGGGCTGGATTCAGAAACGCTGCTCGCCGCCCTCGCCAAGGCCGGCTGGCCCGGCGCCCGCTGACCTGTAGGAGCTGCGGCACGCTGCGATCTTTTGATTTTCTAAAAACAAGATCAAAAGATCGCAGCCTTCGGCAGCTCCTACAGGAGGTGCGACTCAGGTGAACATCTGGGCGCCGATGTGCCGTGCCGTCTGCAGATGTTCCTGCGGGTCACGCACTTCCGATTCCACCATCAGCGTCGAACTGACCACTGTCGCCCCGCTGTAATCGAAAATCCCGTGTTCGATCTGCGCCTTCATCGCCGGCCCATAACCGTGACGCTCGTAGGCGCGCTCATCCGCGCCAGCGAGGCCGACCAGATGCACGCGCAGGCGCTGCAGCTTCTTCACATGCTTGAGGTCGCCGGCGAAATCAAATGCCCAGCCGTTGCTGAACACCCGATCAATCCAGCCCTTGAGCAGCGCCGGCATCGACCACCAGTACACCGGGAATACCAGCACCAGGGCGTCGGCCCGGTCAATCCGTGCCTGTTCCGCCAGTACGTCGGCTGGCGGCAGCGCCTCACGGTGATGCACGGCGAAATCGGCTGCGCCGAACACCGGCTGAAACCCCTCGGCGTGCAGATCGGCGATTTCCCAGGTATTGGCGGGGTTGGCGCGGGTCAAGCCTTCGGCAATCTGCATCGCTACGCTGTGGGTCAGCGAACGCGGCTCGTGATGCGCCACAACAATCAATGCATGCATGGGAATTCTCCTGTAAGTTTGCGCTGACCAAGGGCTATATACTCTTGGTAAGTTACGAACAGTAAGTTACGTTTGGTATATAACCGATGTCAACCACAGAAATGACCGAAGCTGATTCCCCTGCCCAACCGCGACGTCGCCTGTCGCGCGAAGATCGCAACCGCCAGTTGCTCGACGTCGCCTGGCAGATCATTCGGGCCGAGGGCACCGATGCCCTGACCCTGGGTTATCTGGCGGACAAGGCCGGGGTGACCAAACCGGTGGTCTACGACCACTTCACCACTCGCTCGGGCTTGCTCGCGGCGCTGTATCGCGACTTCGATACTCGCCAGACTGCGGTGATGGATGCAGCGATCGACCAGTGCCCGCCAACGCTGATCGACACCGCGACGGTGATCGCCACGGCGTACGTCGATTGCGTGTTATTGCAGGGCAATGAGATCCCGGGGGTGATTGCCGCGCTGGGCAGCACGCCGGAGCTGGAAAAGATCAAGCGTGACTACGAGGCGATCTTCCTCGAAAAGTGCCGCAGTGTGCTGCAACCGCTGGCTGCTGGCGGGCAAATCACTCAGGCCGGTTTGCGCGCGATGCTCGGTGCCGCCGAGGCGTTGTCGAATGCCGCCGCCAGCGCTGAAATCAGTGCCGGGCAAGCGAAGGACGAGTTGTTCGCCACCATCATCGCGATGGTGGAACGGGCCGCCGCCCGTGCGACTAGCGGTACTTGAGTCAGGTCCCGCACGTTCCCATGATGAAGCTACGCAGGCGCTTCACTCCTGAGCGCCTGCGTAGGGAACGGGTGTTCTGAACCCCAAATCAAGCCTGTTCCCTGTTTCATGCGCAGCTTGAGCCTCATGGCTCTACTTCTCCCCATCAAAGAGCCTTGAGGCTCTTTTTTTGTCCGTTTTTTGCGCCGGACTCAGTGCAGCGTCAGGCGCTGACGGACAAATTCTTCGACGTGACGAGTAGTTTGATCCAGATGCCGGTCGCGCTGTTTCTCGGCATCGAGCATCGCGCGCTTGCCATTTTTCTGCAGCAGGTAGGTGTGGATCTGCTGCACTTCCAGCGAGCGATAGATCGGCGTGGTGTCGATAAAACCGCGCAGGCCGTTGCTGCGGTAATGCCGGGTGCTCATCAGCACCTGGGTTTCGCGAGCGCCAATCACCTCGAAGCCCAGTGCCTCGAAGTACGGCACCTTGCCGACGCTGCAGGTCAGCTCGGCGTGCGGATAACGGCTGATCATCTCGCCAATCATCGCCCGCGCCACACCCTGGCGCCGATAGCCTTCGCGCACGGCCATGTAGGCGACGCTGCAGGCCTCCCAATCGCCTTGCACCGGCAGGTACAAAAGGAAACCGGTGACCTGCTCCGGGTCGTCTTCGGCCGTCGCCACCAGCAATTCAACCTCGGTGCCCTTCTCGCCGTTCAGCGCTTCCAGATACAGATGCACCTCATAACCGACCGCGTACTGATAGACGTTGTACAGCAGATTGCTCGGGCCGAGACCGACTGCGCTGATGTCGGTCAGGTAGTCGACCACCAGTTGCAGAATCTGGCTGTTGACGCTTTCGGGGCATGGGGTTTTGTAGTGGGTGATGCGTGGCATGACAGCTGAACTCCGGCGGAAAACCGCGACATCATACCCCGTCCCGCCACCCGCTTTATGTAGGAGCTGCCGCAGGCTGCGATCTTTTGGCTTTATAGAAGCAAGATCAAAAGATCGCAGCCTGCGGCAGCTCCTACAGGGAAGGTGGGGGTTGAGCTGAAGAAAATTTCATCTGCTGCAGAGCGGATCTTTCGCCGATTTGGCGTCCAATTCTTCAGCTGCGTTGACTTTTTCCACGCAGGCCTTGAGGAGTTGTCATGAGCGTTTTGCGTTCACTGTTGAAATGGCGGCAAGCCTTGTTGCTGGTACCGCTGACGCTGGCAGCGCTGGCCAGCACCCCGGTGTTTGCCCAACCCCCGGTCTACATTCAGCAAGCCCCACCGCCGATGCGCATGGAAGTGATGCCCGGCCCGCGCCCCGGTTATGTCTGGGATCAGGGCCACTGGCGCTGGGAAGGACGCGGCTACGTGTGGACGCCCGGCCATTGGCAACCGATGAGGTATGGCGGGCACTGGCGACCAGGTCACTGGCAGGCACGTGGGCCTAACTGGTACTGGGTTGAAGGCCACTGGGCCCGCTGAACCTGCTCGGCAAAAACAACTCATCTACCGGGAAGATCACCATGTCGCGAAACCTGAAAACCCTGCTCGTTGCCTCTCTGGTCGCGATCACCTTGTCCGGCTGCATCGTCGAGCCGGCCCGGCCGCATCGACCGCCACCACCGGTTGAAGTCGTGCCGGTCATGCCAGCACCCGGCTACCACTGGGTCGCCGGCCACTATCGCTGGGATGGCCGTGAGTGGCGCTGGGCACCGGGACACTGGCGCGCGTATTGATCGCCAGCGGTGGCGTCACTGCTGTGGCGCCACCACCTTGAACTTGATGTCAATTTCGTTGGAAACAATGGAGTCGGCCCACTCCCCCGCACCGAGCGCGAAATCATCGCGCTTGAGCACCAACTCACCGTCGAAAATGCCGATCGCGCTGCCCGGTTTCAGTTGCACTGGCACCTGCACTTCCCGGGTCATGCCTTTGACGGTGAGTCGGCCGGTAAGCAGGTAGCGGTTTGGCTCGACCTGGGTAAAACCGGTCGACTCGAAGACCGCAACGGGAAATCTTTGAGTATCGAACCACGCCGGCTTCACCAGTTCGGCATTGGCGTCCTCGCTGCCGGCGTCGATGCTGTTGAGATCGATGTGCAGCGTAGTGCGGGCATTGGCGGGATTATGGGTGTCGAAGTCCAGCGTCGCCTCGAACTTGCCGAAGGTGCCGTACACGCGAGATCCCATCTGGTTGTACGTAAAGCTGATCTGGCTTGCCGCGGTGTTGACGCGGTTGTATTCAGCCGCCTGCGCGCAAGAGATGACGCCCAGGCAGGCAAACAGTGCCGCAGCGGTGAATCGAGCGCGCATGGGATTCTCCGGACAGGGCAAACCTTCAAGACCTCGATTGACTTAAGCAAACAACCCGCGGTTGCGCCATGTCACCTGTCCGCCGGGCTCAGGTCGCTCAGCCTCACCAACCCCGTCAGACCAGCCGCTCGATCTTCTGATGCTGCCAGACCAGTTTGTAATACAGCGTCTGCAACACCAGCATGCCCAGATACGCCACCGGAAACGCCATCCACACACCCTGCAAACCGTACTGCCCGTCCAGCCAGTAAGCCGCCGGCAACTGCACGCCGACCACACAGACAATTGCAATGACGACCGGCACCAGCACCGTGCCGCTGGCGCGCATGATGCCGCCGATGATCGCCTGGAAACCAAACACCAGCAGGCTCCACAACATGATGTGCAGCAAGTGCTCAGCCATCGCCCGGGTCGAGTCTTCGGTCAGGAACAGTCCCAGCAACCAATGCGACAGCAGATAGCCGAGCACGATCAAGCCACCGGTCAGGCACACGTTGATCAACAGCCCGGTGCGCAGAATCGGCCCCATGCGCTCCAGTCGTCCGGCACCGATGGCCTGGGCGCCAAGGATCGAGGCGGTGATGGCAATCGACAAAGCCGGGAACTGCACGTAGTTGACGATCTGTGTCACCGCGCCATAGGCCGCCGTCGCCTGTGAGCCATGCTGGTTGACCAGTGCCAGGATCACCAGCTCCGACAGCGACAACACGATCATCTGCACCCCAGTCGGCAGGCCGATGCGCAGCACCTTGCCGAGAATCGCCGCGTCCAGCCGCAGTGCCGCGAAGAACTCGCGGTCCGGCGCCAGCGGATGGTGCTTGCGAATCAGCCGCCACGCCAGCCACGCCATTGCCGACAGGTTGCCGGCGAGACCGGCGTAAGCGGCGCTCTGGATTCCCAGCTGGGGCAAACCGAACCAGCCACGGATCAACGCCGGGGTCAGCGCCAGCCCGACCGAGGTCGATACGATCAACGCCAGCAGGGGCGACACGGTGTCACTGACACCCCGCAACAATTGCGTGAACAGCACAAACACCAGCATCGACGGCAGAATCCACATCATCACGTGCGCATACGCCACGGCATCGTCCAGCACATCCGCCGGCGTCCCCAGCCCCTGCAACGCCTGCCGCGCAAACACACTGCCGAGCACCGCCGCGAGCAAGCCGATCAATACCCCCAGCAACAGCGTTGCCCCGGCGATCGCCTTGACCATGTGCGCCTCACGGGCGCCCCACGCCTGACCGATCAACACCCCGGCCCCCGCACCCAGGCCGATCACCAGCGCGATGAAGAAAAAGATGATCGGAAACATTCCCGACACTGCCGCCAACGCCTGCGTACCGAGCATCTGCCCGATATAAATGCTGTTGACCGTGCCCGACATCGATTGCAGGAAGTTGGACAGCACCATCGGCGCAAGGAACAGCAGGTAGGTTTGCCAGAGGGGTTTGCTGGTGGCAGGGGTTTGCATTGAAGATCCGTCTCGGGGTGGCAGATGCGATGGATATTACGCTAGATGCGCGGGTTAAAGTCGGTCGACATCGACTCTGCTCAAGGCTTAAATGGCGGCACTATTTTCCATGGAACGCGCCTGCCCATGACCCCGTTGCGAAATGCCCTGACCTGTTCCCTGCTGGTGGTTTTCAGCCACATTGCTGGCGCCGCCGAGGCCCCTGCCCCCGCCGAATCGTTGCGTCCCTTGCTGGCAACCCTGAATGAACGCCTGAACATCGGCGACCTCGTCGCCCTGACCAAATGGGACAGCGGCAAGCCGATTCAGGACAGCCCGCGTGAAGCTCAGGTCATCGCCAATGCCCGCACTTTGGCGACCGAACACCAGCTCGACCCCGAAGACGTCGCCCAGTTGATCGCCGCGCAAATGGAGGCGAACAAACTGGTGCAGTACGGACTGCTCGCGCAATGGCAGGCGGCCGGTGCGGCGCCGGATACTCCGCGACCGGATCTGGCCAGGCAGATTCGCCCGCGCCTGGACGAGTTGCAAACCCGCCTGCTGCGCCAGTACGCCGACTTCGCGCCGTATCGCCGCGACCCGAATTGCCCGGTCTGGCTGGCCAAGGCACGGCAGGGTCTGAGCCATGATGCACTGCATGATCTGGCCCTGACCCGCGCCAGCGGAGAGCTGTGTATCAGGGAGCAGAAGCTCTAGATCAACAGTTGCGGCACACATCGCTGGCGTCGATAGTCACCATCACGTCAATGAAGTTCTCATAAAAAATCCGCGGCGTAACATCGGCTCCATACCAACCCAATACACCCCGGAGCACACGATCATGAAACGCCAAACCATCCTCGGCATCGCTTTCTCGGTTCTTGCAGTTAACGCTTTTGCAGCAACACCCGCTCACACCCAGGTCGCTGAAGGCGGCTCGGACAAGCTGATTGAAAGCCGTGTGGCTGAAGGTGGCTCGGATCGTCTGCTGGAACGTCGTGTGGCTGAAGGGGGTTCGGATCGTCTGCTGGAGCGCCGCGTCGCCGAAGGTGGTTCGGACCGTCTGCTGGAACGTCGCGTGGCTGAAGGTGGCTCGGACCGTCTGCTGGAACGTCGTGTGGCCGAAGGTGGTTCGGATCGTCTGCTGGAACGTCGTGTGGCCGAAGGTGGCTCGGATCGTCTGATCGAAAGCCGCAACGCCTGAAATAACGGTTCTAAAGCAGTCAAAGAAAGCCCGGCCTGATCAGCCGGGCTTTTTTCATCTCGACGTTTGGTAATCGTGTTTTTTTCACCTCCAAGCGTCAGAAATGGTGAGGCCTTGCAGAGCGTGGGCGAAACCTCCGACAGCCATTGCCCGAATCGGCCGACTGGCAGCCTGACGCCGAATGCGCATACCATGCGGCCACACCTTCAGAACAGAATTCGCCTGCCCATGCTCAAAGCCAGTCTGCGAAGCCACTTGACCCTCTGGTTCGCCGGTTTGTCCCTGCTGACCCTGGTGAGCGTCGGCTTCTATGTCGGTCATATCGCCACCGAACAGATGAAACAGGCCAGTGGTAATGCGCTGCTCAATACCGCACGTTCGGCGGCGACGTTGCTCGGTGATCAGTTGCGCGAGCGTCAACTGGAGGTTTACCTGCTCAGCCGTGCGCCGCATCTGGAACGCGGCGATCTCGACAACCCGGCGATTCTCAAGTCGATGCAATTGCGCACCCAGGCCCGTGCCGAATACGCGTGGATGGGCGTGACCGACGCCGAAGGGCATGTGCATCAAGCGGTGAATAATTTGCTGGTCGGGCAATCGGTGCAGCAGCGGCCATGGTTCCAGGCGGGCCTGCGCGGTGAGTACACCGGTGATCCGCACGAAGCGGTGTTGCTGGCCAAACTGCTACCGGGCACGCCCAACGGCGAACCGCTGCGTTTCATCGACTTCGCCGCGCCGATCCGCAACGCCGACGGCCAGGTGATTGGCGTGCTGGGCGCGCACGCGCACTGGAGCTGGGTGACGCGCATTGTCGAGTCGGCAGCGCTCTCGCATAAAAATGCATCACCGGATATCGAAGCGCTGATCATCGATCACGACGGCAAGGTGCTGTACCCGGAAGCGCTGATGGGCCAGCAACTGGCGGTGAATGAGTCGAAGTTGCCGGGCTGGTCGGTCGGCAACGGTTACCTGACCAGCATGGTCACCGTACCGACACCTTCGAGTACCGCGCTGTCGTGGTCGATTGCCGTGCGCCAACCATTGGACACCGCGCTGGAGCCGGCGCGCCTGCTGCTTTATAGATTGTTGCTGCTGGGTGTGGCCGCCGCCGTGGCGTTCGGACTGGTGGCGTACTATCTGGCGCAGTACCTGAGCCGGCCGATCGAGCAACTTGCGCACTCGGCCAAACAGGTGCAGAACCAGCAGCCCGGTGCACACTTCCCGCTGCAGCACCCGGTGCGGGAAATCGCCCAGCTTGGGCAGTCGCTCGACGCCATGACTCGGTCGCTGCTGGCCAAGGAACGCGAACTGCAGGAAGCCAACGCCTCACTGGAAGCCACCGTCGCCCAGCGCACTGCCGCACTGATGCAGGCCAACGCCGAACTGTTGAATCTGGCGACCCACGATGCCCTGACCGGCGTATACAACCGCCGCCGCTTCGACGAAAAACTCAGCGAGTACAGCCTGCTGTTCCGCCGCACCGGGCGACCGTTTGCGCTGCTGCTGATCGACGCCGATCACTTCAAGCGCGTCAACGACACCTACGGCCATGCGATTGGCGACGACGTGTTGCAACAGTTGGCGCAACTCATCCAGGTCAGCGTGCGCGCCACCGACTTCGTCGCGCGTTACGGCGGCGAGGAATTCGCCGTACTGCTGCCGGAAGTCGCCCAGCCCGATACACCGGAGGTGGTCGCCGAAAAGATCCGTGTCGCCGTGGCCCAAGCGCACTTCCCGCATATCGGGCAGGTCACGGTGAGCATTGGCGTCGCGCTGGCCGATCCGGCGGACAACAGCCACACGATGTTGATCAAACGTGCCGATCAACAGCTGTATCAGGCGAAAGCGGCGGGCCGTAATCAGGTGGCTTGATCAGCGATCACAGCGAGGTGCAATGAGTCGAGTTGTCCTCGCCGAAAATCAAGGTTTCAAGTCATCGACAAGCTTTTTCATCACCAGATCGGAAACATGGGTGAACGCCGTGCGCAATGCCTCGGGGTCGGTCGCATATTGCTCCGGTGTATAGGCGATAGTGTTGGCGTCGTTGAACACTGAAATGGTTTCGAAGTTACGCCACACCGCAGAACCGTTGCGTTTGATGGAAGCATTGGCGCCGATAACCGGGTACAGCACAGTGCTGTAGTTCTTCAGGGACAGCCCCCACTGCATCACGAGGATTTCCACCTCGGCATCAGCCTGCTCGCCCTCACCCACGACAGTGAAGGCTCGTTCCTGCTGGATGCGTTTGACGAAACTCTGGCGGATCAACTGACTCAGGTCGATACCGTTGGCTTTCATGTTGTTCTGGATCGCTCGGGAAATATCGCCGGTCAGCACATCGCCGGTTTTAGTGCCGGCCACGGAGCCTGCGCCTGTCAGTGCGGCTGTACCTGCAGAGGATGTACCGGCCGCCATGCCGGTTGCTGCACCGGCACCCGCGCCCAGGCCTGCACCCCAGGCCTGAGTCATGCTGGTGTACTGAAAATTGTCGAGCGCAACAAACACCGGCAACACCTTCAGGGTTTTGATCTGCTGGCGGTCTTCAGTGCTGAGGTTTTTGGTTACGCAACCAGAGAGCATTGCCAGCGCACAAACAATACCGAGAATCTTCTTCATATCAGCCAGAATCCAGAACATGGGTGACAGTCGTATCGCCCGCCACCCGCATTTCTTGAATCCCGTACGCGCTGGCGAGTCAGGCTTGCGGGCCTGACCCGGATCAAACGAGCTAACTCAGGTATTGGTCTTCAACTTGGTCCACAACCGCGTCGACAACCGTGCAATCGCCGCCGGCAGCTCTTCGACGGTGAACAGCCGTTGCATCACGTCCTTGGGCGGATAGATCGCCGGATCCTGCTTCACGTCCGCGTTGAGGTACTGCTCGGCCGCCGCATTGGGATTGGCGTAGTGAATGCTGTTGCTGATGTTCGCCACCACTTTGGGGTCGAGCAGGTAGTTCATGTAGGCGTAGCCGTTCTTTTCGTGCGGCGCGTTTTTCGGCATGACCACCATGTCGAACCACAGGGTCGTGCCTTCTTTCGGGATCGAATAGGCGATGTTGATGCCATTCTTCGCTTCCCTGGCGCTGGCGGCAGCCTGAACGATGTCGCCGTTGAAGCCGATCACCGCGCAGACGTTGCCGTTAGCCAGGTCGCTGATGTACTTCGAAGCATGGAAGTACTGAATGTACGGGCGAATCTTCAGCAATTGTTGTTCGGCCTGCTTGTAGTCCGCCGGTTCATGACTGTGTGCTGGCAAGTGCAAATAGTTGAGCGTGATCGGCAGCACCTGGGTCGGGTTGTCGATGAACGCCACGCCGCACTGGCTGAGCTTCTTGATGTTTTCTTCGTTGAAGAAAAAGTCCCATGACTGCGTGACATCGGTGTTGCCGAAGATCGCCTTGATCTTCTCGACGTTGTAACCGATGCCGGCGGTGCCCCACATGTAGGGGTAGCCGTACTGGTTGCCGGGATCGTTGACTTGAAGCTTTTGCAGCAGCACCGGGTCGAGGTTTTTCCAGTTCGGCAGTTGCGACCGGTCGAGTTTCTGAATCGCGCCGGCCTTGATCAGTCGCGACAGAAAATGGTTCGACGGACTGACCACGTCATAACCGGTGTTGCCGGTCATCAACTTCGACTCCAGCACTTCGTTGCTGTCGTGAATGTCGTAGGTGGTCTTGATCCCCGTGGCCTGGGTGAAATTGGCCAGGGTGTCCGGGGCGATGTAGCTGTTCCAGTTGGAGATGTTCACGGTTTCGTCGGCACAAGCGGCCGCGCTGGTCGCGAGCAGGACTGCCAGGGAAAGTGGGTGGATGCGCATGGTCTGTCACCTGTGTTGAGTGGCTTTTGTTGTTGTGCGGTAGGCGAAACTTCAGATTTCTGTTCTGGCCCTGACGGCCTCCACGCGCATGCGCAGCATGGCACCGATGTCGAAAAAAGGTCGCGGTGGGAGCCAACCGGGTTCGGCCCGTTGCATCACCGATTGCAGCAACGGTGAATCGACGCCGGACGCCAGTTCCGCCAGCAAGCGGCCCCACAGCGTGCCGCGCGCCACCCCGGAACCGTTGCAACCGGCGACGGCAAACACGCCCTCTTCCACCTTCTGAAAAAATGCCTGACCACTGCGGGTCGCGCTCAAATGGCCGGTCCAGGTGTACTGGATGTCTTGCGCGCCGAGGAACGGGAAGCGTCGTTGCAGACCACGGACATGATGTTCACGGCGCAGCAGCAATTGGCTTTCGGATAAATCGCGGGTGCGGTATTCGGCGGTGTTGCGGATCATCACCCGGCGGTCCGGGGTCAGGCGCACCGTGGCGCCCAGCGGCCGGGTCGAGAGCACGCCCCACGGCTCGACGGCGCCGATGGCCTTGAATTCCTCATCGCTGAGCGGCCGGGTGAGGCTGGCGCTGAGTTCCATCGGGAAGGTCGCGCTGTCATGAATGCCGACCCGGGGAATGAATGCGTTCAGACACACCAGCACCCGCTTGGCCTCGACGCTGCCACCCACCGCGTTGGCTCGCAGCCGGCCGTGGCTGATGCGCTCCAGACTGCTGATGTCGGTGTGCTCGTAAACGCTGATATTGCCCGGTAGCGCATTGAGCAGGCCCTTCACGTATTTGCCCGGTTGCAACAACGCATTGCCGTTGCCGCACCAGATCCCCGCCGCGTAGTGCCGGGTGCCGAGTTTCTGCGCCAGCGCATCGCCCTGGAGAAATTCTGCGCGGGCACCGAGGGCGCGCAAGGTCGCCAGTTTGGCGTCGACCTGGCTGAGCTTGGCGGCGTCGCTGACGGCAAAGAAATAGCCGTTGTCGCGAAAGTCGCAATCAATGGCATGTTGCGCGATGGCCTGACGCACCGCGTCGCTGGCGGCACGGGAAATCGCCGTGTCGATGTCGAACCCGGCAAAGCCTGGCGCGCCGATCAATTCACTGTCGGCTGGATGTTCGTGGGCCACGACGAACCCCGAGTTACGCGCCGAAGCGCCCTGCGCCGCACGCTGGCGGTCAACCACCACGATCCGTGCCTGCGGGTGCAGGTGTGCCAGGTTGTGCGCGGCGCTGAGGCCGGTGATGCCAGCGCCGATAACCAGCCAATCGGCTTTCTGCGCACCGCTCAGACGACCGCGCTCCGGCGAGCTGCCGGCCTGGGCGATCCAGCCACATACGTTTTCCATTGCTGACCTCATTCGACTGTCGTTGCACGGCTTGCCTTTCACCTCTGCTCATGCGTGAATCGCATGGAGAAAACGCAAAATTCGCCGCCAGAGCTAAAATCTATAAGGTCTTGGCCGGCCCAACCAGCGTTATAAAATCATCGAGCCATTCTGAAAACGCATGGATAAAATCCGCCACGTGCCCTCCCTGCAAGCCATGCAGACGCTGGTTGAAGTCGCCCGTTGCGCCAGCTTCACCCAAGCCGCGCAACAGCTGTGCCTGACCCAAAGCGCGGTGAGCCGGCAGATCCAGCAACTGGAAAGCCACTTCAGCGTTGCGCTGTTCATCAGGACCAGCCGCAGCCTGCGCCTGACCGCGGAAGGCGAACAGGTACTGGCCAGCGCCGTCAGCATTCTTGAACAACTGAAAACCCTCGAAGAACGCCTTGTTCCGCAGCTACGCCCGTTCCGCATTCGCATGCATGTGTCACTGGCGGTGCGCTGGCTGCTGCCCAGACTAAACGACTTCTACCTCAGCCACCCCGAGGTCTCGCTGGCGATAGAAACCGTCGCTACAGAGGTGGTGGAACCGGCCAGTGACAGCGACGCCTACATTCTTTACTTGCCGCAGCCAAACCATGACGCGGATTGCCTGACGCTGTTCGAGGAAACGCTGGTGCCCGTCTGTTCGCCCAACCTGGCAAACGCGCCGCACTCGGTCGAAGACTTGCTGGGGTTCGCCTTGCTGCATCGCTCTGCCGATCGCCAGGCCTGGATTGAATGGCTGGCGGCCAACGGCGGCAAGCCGCTGGAAAGTTACCGGCACATTCCGTTCAACCTCGATGAACTGGCACTGGATGCGGCGGCGCGAGGCCTGGGCGTGGCGGTGACCGACATGACGCTCGCGGCAGAGTCCATCGAGCGCGGAGTGTTGGTGGTGCCGTTCGGACCACCGCTGAAGACGGGTGGAATTTACGCGCTGTGCCTGCAACCGGCGGCGGCTTCGCAGCCGGCATGCGCAATGGTCATGCAGTGGTTTGCCGCGCAGGCCGAAAAAACTCTTTAGTTGGCGAATTGCTGCAGATACGCCAGCAAGTTATCGATTTTCTGCTCGTCACTCAGCCCCCAGAAAATCATTCGCGTGCCTGGCACCACGCCCTTGGGGTCCTTCAGATACGCGGTCAGCGTTTCGCGATCCCAAGTCTTGCCGGAATTTTTCATCGCGTCGGAATACACGTAATTGGCCGAAGTCCCGGCCGGTCGACCGATGATGCCGTTGAGTTGCGGGCCGAACCCGGGGCGCGCATCCGGCCCGACCTGATGGCAGCCGCCGCACAGTCGCGGAAAGATCTTTTCACCGGCGGCGGGATCGCCGGCGGCGTGGGTGGTCGAGCTGAACAAAACGGCGGTGGCGGTCAAGACAAGAAGCAATGCAGCGGTGTTTTTCATCGGGCGTTCCAGAACGGTGTGATGCAAATGAGGCAAGGCTATCACTTTGTGGCGAGGGAGCTTGCTCCCGCTGATCCATGCAGCAGGCTCACCGTAGGGGGTGCTTCGCACCCAGCGGGAGCAAGCTCCCTCGCCACAGGGGTATTTCACAGCAGGTGTTTTTACAGATAAGCGCCGATGACCTTTCTGACGGTGATCAATGCCTGACGCAAGACATCCAGCGGCACCGACCCCAGCGCCAGCCGAATCGCATGCGGCACATGTGTCGACACCGCGAACGGCTCGGCGGTGGTCACCGAAATCTGCCGGTGCATCAATTCCACCACCATCTGATCGGCGCGCACGTCTTCCGGCAGCGGCAGCCACAAAAAATAGGAGGATGGATGACCGATGCAAGTCAGCCCTCGCAGCAACTCGGCGGCGAGGGCTTGCCGGGCCTTGGCGTCGTCGCGTTTCTGTTGCTCCAGCAGAGTGACGGTGCCGTCGTCGAGCCAGCCGCAAGCCATCGCGGTCATCACCCCGGGGGTGTTCCAGGTGGTGGCACGAATGATGCGCTCCAGCGCCGGCACCGTGTGCAGCGGCGCGGCGATGAAACCGACGCGCAGCCCAGTGGCAATGTTCTTCGAGAGTCCCGACACGTACACCGTGCGCTCCGGTGCCAGATCGACCAAGGTACGCGGTGGGTTTTCCACCAGAAAGGCGTAGGCTGCGTCTTCGATGAGCGTCAGATCATGGCGGCGGGCGAGCGCGACCAATTGCTCGCGCTGTTCGATCGGCGTCACCCAACCCAGAGGATTGTGCAGGGTCGGCATGCTGTATACGGCCCGCACCGAGCGGCTTCGACAAAGTTTTTCCAGCGCCGCCAAGTCCGGCCCGTGATCACCGGGCGGGATCGCCACCACTTCCAGATGCAGCGCTTCGGCCAGCACCTTGAAGCCGGAATAGGTCAGTGCGTCCGCTGCAATCACATCGCCGGGTTTGAGCAAGGCCATCAGCGTCACCGCCAACCCTTGCTGGGCACCGTTGACGATCAGCACTTGCGCGGCATCGACCTGCACTCCGCGATCCAGCAAATGCCGCGCAATCGAGGCGCGCTCATGCTGGCGCCCGGCGTGGGGCTGATACCGCAGCAGGGCTTCCAGATCACCGGACAGTGCCAGTTGACGCAGCGCCGTACGCAACAGATCGGCCTGACCGGGCAGCGACGGATAGTTGAAATTGAGGTCGATCATGCCGACCGCCACGTCTTTCTGGTCGATGCCCTGCCCCGGCGCCAGCGAGGTTTCGCGGACAAACGTCCCGCGTCCGGTTTCGCCGCTGACCAGTCCCATCGCCTCAAGCTCGGCGTACACCCGCGACGCGGTGACCAGCGCCAAGCCAGCACTGGCCGCCAGTTCCCGGTGGGTGGGCAGGCGCGTTCCGGGCGCCAGACGCCCAGCGCGAATGTCCGCGGCATAGGCATCGACGAGGGTCTTGTAGCGCGAGCGTGGCATGCCGGATGTATCCATGACAATTATTTGATTGTGCTGATTCTCAGCCCCAGGATGACTCGAAAGCAACCCATCTTTTGAGCGTGACCCTGTATGGAACGGACGTCGAACCTGGTTAACCCGACCGAGGAAAAAACCAGCGGCTGGATCAATGGCTTTATTGGCGTGGTGATTTTCAGCGGATCATTACCAGCCACGCGTCTGGCGGTGCTGGAATTCGATCCGGTGTTTCTCACCGTGGCGCGCGCGGCCATTGCCGGCGTGTTGGCAGTGGTTCTGTTGTGGCTGTTTCGCGAAAGGCGTCCGACACGCGATCAGTGGTGGTCGTTGTTGATTGTGGCGTTGGGTGTGGTGCTGGGTTTTCCCCTACTGACGGCATTGGCACTGCAACACGTAACGTCGGCACATTCGATTGTGTTTGTCGGATTACTGCCACTGGCGACGGCGATTTTTGCCGTGCTACGTGGCGGCGAGCGCCCGCGACCGGTGTTCTGGATGTTCTCGATTCTCGGCAGCTCGCTGGTCGTTGGCTTCGCCCTCTCGCAGGGCCTGACCACCTCGCCCGCCGGCGACCTGCTGATGCTCGCGGCGATTCTGGCCTGCGGCCTGGGTTATGCCGAAGGCGCGAAACTGTCGCGAGTCCTGGGCGGCTGGCAGGTGATCTGCTGGGCGCTGGTGTTGTCGCTGCCGGTGATGGCGTTGCTCAGCCTGTGGCTGGCGCCCGCCTCGTTCAACCACATCAGCCTGTCGGCCTGGATGTGCCTGGCCTATGTGGCGCTGTTCAGCATGCTGATCGGCTTCGTGTTCTGGTATCGCGGCCTGGCTCAGGGCGGGACTGCGGCAGTCGGGCAACTGCAATTGCTGCAACCGTTTTTCGGTCTGGCGCTGGCGGCGACGTTGCTGCATGAACAGGTGAGTGTCGGCATGCTGGTGGTGACGCTGGGCGTCATTCTCTGCGTAGCCGGAGCGAAGAAGTTCGCCCGATAACCCGACCGCCTCTGTAGGAGCTGCCGCAGGCTGCGATCTTTTGATCTTTTAATAGACAAGATCAACAGATCGCAGCCTGCGGCAGCTCCTACAGGGGGTCAGTGGTGTTCGACGCCCGCGCGCTTGAGCAGCTTTTTGCAGCGCTCGGACAGATGAAACACTTGCAGTTCCTTGCCGGCCTTGGCGTAACGCTCACGCAAGGTCTTCAACGCGGCGATCGCCGAGTAATCGACAAAACTCAAATGCCGGCAATCCAGGGTCACCCGGGCCGGGTCATTGGCCGGGTTGAACTGGTTGAGGAACGGCGTGGTCGAGGCGAAAAACAGCGTGCCGTGCAGGCGATAGAGTTTGCTGCCGTCGGCTTCCAGATGCTCATCGGCGTACAACTCGCGGGCCTGCTGCCAGGCGAAATTCAGCGCGGCGATGATGATCCCGCACAGCACGGCGGTGGCCAGATCGGTGAACACGGTGATGCTGGTCACGGCGATGATCACCAGCACATCGTTGAGCGGCACTTTGTTCAACACCCGCAACGAGGCCCAGGCGAAGGTTTGCTGCGAGACCACGAACATCACCCCCACCAGCGCCGCCAGCGGAATGCGCTCGATCAGCGGCGACAGAAACAGGATGAACAGCAGAATCAGCACCCCCGCCACCACACCGGACAACCGCCCACGGCCGCCGGAGCTGAGGTTGATCACGGTCTGGCCGATCATCGCGCAACCACCCATGCCACCGAACGCGCCGGAGACCATGTTCGCCGCGCCCAGCGCTACACATTCGCGATCCGGGTAGCCACGGGTTTCGGTGATTTCGTCGGTAAGGTTCAGCGTCAGCAAAGTTTCCAGCAGACCGACCAACGCCATCAGAATCGCGTACGGGGCGATGATCCGCAGGGTTTCCAGCGTCCACGGGATGTCCGGCAGCGCGAAGCTCGGCAGGCCGCCGGCGATGTGCGCCATGTCGCCGAGGGTGCGCGTCGGCAGGCCGCACAGGTAGACCAGCAGGCCCACGCCGAGGATCGCCACCAGTGCCGGTGGGACCGCGCGGGTCAGGCGCGGCAGAATGTAGACGATGGCCATGGTCAGCAACACCAGCCCGGTCATCAGGTACAACGGCGTGCCGCTGAGCCAGTGTTCGCCGCTCTTGAAATGCTCCAGTTGCGCCAGCGCAATGATGATCGCCAGGCCGTTGACGAAGCCGAGCATCACCGGGTGCGGCACCATGCGCACCAGTTTGCCCAGGCGCAGCAGCCCGAACGCCATCATGATCAGCCCGCCGAGCAACACCGTTGCCAGCAGGTATTGCACGCCGTGCTGCACCACCAGCGCGACGATCACCACCGCCATCGAACCCGCCGCCCCCGAGACCATTCCCGGCCGCCCGCCGAACAGCGCAGTCAGCGTACAAATGATGAAGGCGCCGTACAGGCCCATCAGCGGATTGAGATGCGCCACCAGCGCGAACGCAATGCATTCGGGCAACAGGGCGAACGAGGTGGTGAGTCCGGCCAGGACATCGGCGCGCAGACGTTGTGGTTTCATGGCTTACCTGACTGACGGCCGACGAGCGCGGCCGCTGATGTTCGTAAAAAAGTGGGGGCGGATGTTACGGAATTGTCCGGGATCGGGCCAGTGATCGCTGACACCCGTCGCCGCGCGAATTATCCTGACGCGCTTGTGCCTCCACCGAGTTTGACCATGACTGCATTGCTGACCGCCCGCGACGTTTGCCAGCGCTTGCGCGAGGCTGCGCTGGGTGTGCTGATGTTCAACAGATTAGAGGCGCCCGGTGATGCCGGACTGGTTGCGGTCGATATCGAGGGCTGGCGCCTGTTGCTGGATGTTGAAGGTGGGCGCTTGCATCACTGTGAACATTGCCACGCCCCGGATGGCCGTGAATGGCATTTCAACAGCCGTTACGGCACCGACCCGGTGAATCTGCTCAGTACCTGGGAACTGGCGCAGATCGAGAATCTGCTGAAGCACTGAGCGCTTCACGGGCGAAGTCGGTTGCTCAATGATGGCACTCTGCCCATAATTCGCCCCCCTTTATTCCTCACGCAAGGAAACGCCGTGAAAAAGTCTCTGTTGTTGATCCCGATGCTGGCAGTGCTGCTGCAAGGTTGTGGCATGACCATGACCCGCTATGAGCCGAGCTTCGAAAATGTTCAGAAGCTCAAGCAGACCCCGCCCCTGCACGCGATCAACAATCCGCAGGTAACTGCCGAGTCCGGCGAAGGTTCGCTGACCGTGCGGGCCAACCCGGTGCGCTCGCCGTCCGGCAGCATCCCGGCGCACATCCAGGACGCGATCACTGAAGAACTGCGCAAGGCCGGCCTGCTTGATCCGCAAGCCCAGCGTCAGCTGAAAGTGCTGGTGGTGAAAAACAATCTGTCGGCCGGCATGGGCACAGGCGAAGGCCAACTCGCGGCACGCTTCACCCTGCTCAACGGCCAGAATGTGGTTTACGATGCGACCAAGAATGTCAGCAGCCAGTGGAGCAGCAGCTTCTTCGGTTTCATTGCGATTCCGAATGCGGTCAATGCCTATAACCCGATGCTGCGCGATCTGCTGAAGGAACTGTACAGCGATCCGCAGTTCATCCAGGCCCTGAAGTAAGGGCAAAAAAAGAGCCGCAATTGCGGCTCTTTTTTTTGGCATCAAGCCCGCGGAGTGCGGGTCTCGAGTGCCGAGTATTTCAGGTTGTTATTGTCGATCATCTGCTTGAGCAGCGCGTTGACCTGACGGGCGAAGGTGTCGTTGACCGCGGCCTTCGGAGTGTTGCCCATCAGCGGAATGAACCAGATACCGATCCAGGTACCGACCGCATCATGGTTGCTCGCAGTGGTCAGGGCCTGGCCTGTTCCGTCCACGGCTTCGAGGCTCATGGTGTATTGATCGGTGCCGTACGCCGGGATCACCCCGAGGCTGAAACCACTGATGAAACCCAGCACCATCGAACCGGCATTCGGCGGATGGTTGTACATTTTCAGACGCAGGCTGTAGTCGCCCGGCTGCTTCTGGAACTCGTCCAGGGTGACGCGGCCGAACAGGCCCGAATCGGTCAGAATTTTTTGCAGCTCAGGTTTGAGCTGATCTCGCGCTTGCGGCACTTCTACGGCCGAAGTGCTTTTCGGCTCGCCCTGATAGAAGTCGAAGTCCACATACACGTTCGGTTTATTCGCGTAGCTGGCCATCGATGGCAGCTTGACCGGCGCGACTTCGTCTTTGGTGAAACTGGCACAACCACCGAGCGCAAGCACCAGGCCCAGCGCCAGGATTTTCCCGAATTGCATGTTGTCTTCCCTATGTGAACCGAGCCAAATGATAGCAATGAGCCTCCATTGCGGAGGCCGGGCGGATTCTAGAGAGAGCGCTCGCTTGAGGAAAGGCTGAAGCGGAAAATTTACACAGAAATATTCGGATCAGCCCTGCCGCAAATCGAGCATGTAGGTGTAGTAACCGGTATCACGTACGTAACCCAGCGATTCATACAAACCCTGCGCCGTGACGTTGTCGGTGGCGGTTTCCAGCACCAGCCCTTTGGCGCCGGTTTGCACGGCAAAGTCCCGCGCGGTGTTCATCAGCAACCGTCCGACGCCACAACCACGGGCGGCGGGCGCGGTGAACAAATCGCTGAGCAACCAGGTGCGATGGGCATCAATCGAGGAAAACGTCGGATACAGCTGCACGAAACCCAGCGCTTCGGCGTTCTCATCCTGGGCGAGAAAAATTGCCGACTCGTCGGCGGCCATGCGCTCGGCGATGAACGCACGCGACTGCGCCAGATTCGACGGCTGCTGATAGAAACCGCGATAGGCGTCGAATAGTTTTGCCACCGCCTCCAAATCAGCCGCCGTAGCGCGCAGTGCCTTGATGGCCATGCTCCCTCCCCCCGTTTTGTTGATTATCGAACCAGCATAGCGCTCTCGAACGAGTTAGCTGGCCTCATCGCTATATAGTTTTGTATATTGCGAAACCGAATTTGCCAGTATCCGCCCATGCCATTCATTCACATCGTGTTCCCATGAGCGCCATTCGCGTACGCAACGAGCAACTGATCCTCGCCGCCGCCAGCGAAGAGTTTGCCGCCAACGGCTTCGACGCCACCCAGACCCGCGACATCGCCGCCCGTGCCGGCGTGCCCAAGGCCAACCTGTATTACTACTTCCAGACCAAGGAAAACCTCTATTCCAAGGTCCTGCTGGGATTCGTCGAACCGCTGCTGGAAGCCTCGGCAGCGCTGCGTGAAAGCGACGACCCCATGATCGGCCTGCGCGCCTACGTCGCCGCGCGCATCCGTATCGCCCGTGAACACCCGGCCATCGCCAAGGTCTTCAGCGGCGAACTGCTGCTCGGCGGACGCCAGTTGCCGGACGAGTGCCGCGACCTGCTGCACGCCGAAGCCCGGCGCAACGTCGACTGCCTGCGCAGCTGGATCGACCGCGGCCTGCTGGCACCGGTAGACCCGGAGCACCTGATGCTGTTCATCTGGTCCGCGACCCGCACCTACACCAACATTGGTTGGCAAATGGGCTGCATCACCGGACGCGAAGTGCCGCAGGATGAGGATTACGCGACGGCAGCCGAGACCATTACGCGGTTGGTGCTGGAGGGCGTCGTGGCCCCGCGGGTTGGGGCGATTCGTGGGGTTTTGTTTGCGACTTGAGGTGTGAGGGCAGCTACGCAGCCCGGCGCGAGCAAGCTCGCTCGCCACAGGGGATTTGTGCTGGACATGGAATCCGTGAACACCATCAATCAATGTGGGAGCGGGCTTGCTCGCGAAGGCGTCGGATCAGCCCACACATGCGTCACAGGCCCACCGCTTTCGCGAGCAAGCCCGCTCCCACAGGGTATTCGCTGGTTTAGAGAATGATGTCGGCTGCGGGTTTGACATCGACCCGGGCCGTGGCGCCGGTCAGATGGGCCAGATCCTTGTTGTGTTCGGCGATGATGTCTTCGGCGCTCATGTTGCCGTTGTCGAGGGTGGTATGGGCGTCTGCAGCGAGGACCACGTCGTAGCCCAGTTCATGGGCCTTGCGCACGGTGGCGTTGACGCAGTAGTCGGTCTGCAGGCCGCAGATGATCAGGCGTTCGAAGTCTTCGCTGGGCAGCAGTTTGCCCAGGTCGGTCTGGTAGAACGCGTCCGGGGTGGTTTTGCGTACGCGCAGGTCTTGCGCTGTGGTCAGCAGGCCGCCGGCGAGTTGCCAACCTTCGGCACCGTACGCCAGTGGGCTGTCCGTTTCTTCATGCTGAACCAGCACCACCGGCACACCGGCTGCGCGCGCGCGAGTGCTGAGCTGGTTAATGGTGTCGATGACGCGGTAAATATCGAAGCATTGGTATTGGCCCGAGCAGAGCGCGTGCTGGACGTCGATGATCAGCAATGCAGTAGACATGAGGGTCTTCCTTGATCGTTCCTCGAGACAGGGGCGAACCTGAGTCCGCCCCCTTTTTTACGCCTCTCAGTAGCCCAGTGACAACCCGGTGTTGCGCCGTGGATCGTTGGCCCCGTAGAAACGGTTCTTGCCCACCGGTTTACCGCCCAGCGACGGCGCGCCGACCAGAATCGCGGCGATGTGGTTGGCATCCTGCGGACCGGCAAACTTGTGGCCCCAGCTTTCGAGGATTTTCTTCGTGTCGGGGCTGGCGGCGAAGTCTTCGAGATTGGTCTCTTCCGGCATCCATTGCTGGTGGAAGCGTGGTGCGTCGACTGCTTCCTGCAGGCCCATGCCGTAGTCGATGACATTGAGCATGGTCAGCAAGGTCGCGGTGATGATGCGGCTGCCACCCGGGGTGCCGACCACCATCACCACTTTGCCGTCCTTGGTGACGATGGTCGGGCTCATCGACGACAGCGGGGTCTTGCCCGGAGCGATGGCATTGGCCTCGCCCTGCACCAGACCGTACATGTTCGGCACGCCGACCTTGGAGGTGAAGTCGTCCATCTCGTCATTGAGGATCACCCCGGTCTTGCTCGCCATTACTCCGGCGCCGAACCAGTCGTTGAGGGTGTAAGTCACCGACACCGCGTTGCCCCACTTGTCGACGATCGAATAATGCGTGGTGTTATTGCCTTCATGCGGCGCGACGCCGGGTTTCAGCTCGGCGGAGATCCCGGCCTTCTGCGGCTGGATCGCGTTGCGCAGCTTGGTCGCGTAGTTCTTGTCCAGCAGATGCTCGATCGGATTCTTCACAAAATCCGGGTCACCCAGATAGCTGTTGCGATCCACGTAAGCGTGGCGCATCGCTTCGATCTGGTAGTGCATGCCCTGGGCCGAGTGGAAGCCCAGATCCTTCATCGGATAGCCTTCGAGGATGTTCATGATCTCGCAAATCACCACGCCGCCGGAGCTTGGCGGTGGCGCCGAGACCACGTGGTAGCCACGGTAATCGCACTCCACCGGGGCCAGTTCGCGGGTCTTGTATTTGTCGAGGTCGGCCTGAGTGATGATGCCCTTGTTGGCCTGACTGGACGTGACGATGGCGTCGGCCACCCAGCCCTTATAGAAGCCGTCAGCGCCTTTTTCGGAAATGGTGCGCAGGGTTTTCGCCAGGTCCTTCTGCACCAGTTTCTGCCCGACCTGCATCGGCTCGCCGTTGTGCAGGAAGATCGAACCGGAATCGCGCATGTCTTTCTTGAACACATCGGTGGCGTAGTCCAGCAGATCAACGTCGCCCTGCTCCAGCTCAAAGCCGTCTTCCGCCAGTTTGATCGCCGGGGCGATCATTTCCTTGCGCGGTTTGGTGCCGTACTTGCTCAGCGCCAGCTCCATGCCCGACACGGTGCCCGGTACCGCCACGGCGAGGTGGCCACGGGTGCTCAGATCCGGAACGACGTTGCCGTCCTTGTCCAGATACATGTTGGCGGTTGCCGCCAGCGGGGCTTTTTCGCGGAAGTCGAGGAAGGTCTTGCGCCCGTCCGCCAGTTGAATGGTCATGAAACCGCCACCACCGAGGTTGCCCGCTGCGGGATACACCACCGCCAGCGCATAGCCCACGGCGACTGCCGCATCCACCGCGTTACCGCCGTTTTTCAACACATCGACGCCGACATGGGAAGCCAGGTGTTGGGCGGTGACCACCATGCCGTTCTCGGCGGCGACCGGGGCCACGGAAGCGGCGTGGGCCATGAGGCAGCTCAGTGCCAGTGAAGTCGCTATCAGCGTTTTGGCCAAAGGTTCGTACTTCATGAGTCGATCTCTTTTTTTGTTATTGGATTCTGTGCAGGACAGAAGGGAACGCGTCAAAAGCAACAAGCAGTATGGTCGCTATTGCGATTTGCGCCTCCCCGGCCAGGCAGTATGCTGGGCGCTGTTGCCGCGCCGATCCGGAGTGTTTCCCCATGTCCTACACGTTCATCACCTTGCCCTCACCGGTCGGCGAATTGAAGCTGGTCGCGAACGGCTCACGACTGGCGGCCATCCTCTGGGAAAACGACAAACCCAATCGCGTGCGCCTGGGGGCGATGACCGAAGATCCAGACAACCCGCTGCTGCAAAAAACCGCGCAGCAGCTTGAAGAATATTTTGCCGGCAAGCGTGATCGCTTCGACCTGGAGCTGGATTTTGTCGGCACCGACTTTCAGAAAAAGGTCTGGGCGGCGCTGCTGACGATTCCGTTTGGCGAAACCCGCACCTACCGCCAGATCGCCGAGCAGATCGGTAATCCGAGCGCCGTGCGTGCGGTGGGAGCGGCGAATGGGCGCAATCCGATTTCGATTGTGGCGCCGTGTCATCGAGTGATTGGCGCGTCGGGGAAATTGACCGGGTTTGCGGGCGGGCTGGAGGCCAAGGAGCGGTTGCTGGTGCTGGAGGGGGGTGACTGGTCGGATGTCGGTAGAACAGGCGACCTGTTTTAATCCTGTAAATGCCATTGTGTGGCGAGGGAGCTTGCTCCCGCTCCAGTGCGTAGCACTGGCAAAAACCTGGGGCCGCTGCGCAACCCAGCGGGAGCAAGCTCCCTCGCCACAATGAATTGGCGCTGAATCAGGTGTTGAACAGGTTATTCATCGCCGCATACTGCAACAGCATGATGGTCTTGGCGTCGCAGATCTCACCACGGAGGAACGCCGCCAGTGCTTCATCGAAGCCCCACTCCAGCACTTCCAGCTCTTCGGTTTCTTCTTCCAGGCCGCCACCCTCACTGACCTTCGACTTTGCGTCGTACTCGGCAATGAAGAAGTGCAGTTTCTCGGTCACCGAACCGGGGCTCATGTAAGCCTCGAAGACCTTTTTCACGTCGTGCACGCGGTAGCCGGTTTCCTCTTCGGCCTCGTCGCGAATCCGCTGTTCCGGCGCCGCGCCTTCCAGCAGCCCCGCCGCCACTTCGATCAACAAGCCGTCGTGACCATTGACAAACACCGGCAAACGGAATTGGCGGGTCAGCACCACCGTGCGCTGGGCGCGGTTGAACAACAGGATCGCCGCACCATTGCCACGGTCGTAGACCTCGCGCGTCTGCCGCTGCCAGTCGCCGTTGTTACGCAGGTAGTCAAAGGTGATTTTCTGCAACAGGTACCAGTCGTGGGACAACACCTCAGTGTCGACAATGTTGACCCGCTCGGCTGTCTTGGTCATGACGCCTGATCCTTGTGTCATCGGAAAACGCCCATAGTCAGTTAATCGCGCGCACAAAAAAAGCCCGGCAGCGCTACCGGGCTTCTTTATTTGCGATTAACGGGCGAGGCGCGACAACGCTTCATCCGTTTCCTGCACCGCTGCTCCGGCGCCGTGAATCAGCGGCCCATAACGCCGGCTGAATTCCCAGTTGTACGGCACGCGGTCCTTGCTGACGCCATTGTCCCAGTTCACCGACCAGGTCATCAGGCCCTTGATCGGCAGCCCTTTGATCGCCAGACGTTTGAGCGCGTTGCCCACTGCGGTGCCGTCGATCACATAACCGGTGGCAGCCGCATCGACGTTGGTCGGCAGGCCGATGACGAATTTATCCGCCGGAATTTTGGTGAAGCCCCGGGTACCGGTCACCAGACTTTCGGTCAGGTAATAGAGGAAATCCTCTTTCAGCGCATCGTTGTTCTGCGCGATCCATGCACCATTGCCATTGTTGGCTTCCGGCACCCAGACCCCGTCGCCGCCCTGGTTGTAGAACTGCGGCGCGATGAAGTCGTAATAGCCTTCCAGTGCCTGCAGGTAACCGACGTATTTGCCGTTGGTGGTCAGGTACGGAAACTCCGGGGCCATGCTGATGATGAAGTGCTTGCCCTGGCCTGCGTAGTGATCCTTGACCAGTTTCAGCGCGGCTGGCAGCACGGTCTTGTTGGCAGCGAAATCAATCGCGCTCTGTTCAAGATCGATGTCCAACCCATCGAAGCCGTAGGTTTCCACCAGACGGATGATTTCATTGGCCAGCGGTTGTTCCTGCCCGCTGCGCAACTCGATGTGCGCATCGGCGCCTCCCAGGGACAGCAGCACCGCCCGCCCCTGGCTGTTGAGCACGCCGACCTGACGCCGGAACTCGGCATCGGAGACGTTGTACGGCTTGAAGGTCGGAATCCCGCTGCCCTTCATGAACGCCACCGCGACCACGTTGTATTCCTTGGGCACCGCTTCCAGCGCAATTTCGGCGAAGCGGCCCTGACGGTAGCCGTCACTCGGACCTGCGGGCCAGTTGTGCCAGAAACCCATGAGAATCTTCTTGCCGGCGATGCTCGGCATCAGCGAGGCAGCATCGGCGGCCTGACTGTGCATTAACGAAAAGTCGATATTTGACATGTTCTAATCCTTCAGAACCTGCAGTTAACGGTTGCCGACTTATTTGAAGTCGACGTCGAACGCTTGGTAGAAAGCGTTGCCGGTGTTGGCGACGATCCACATCAGCACGATGACGTGACGGCCCTTTTTGTTGGCCGGCAGTGTCACCGCATGATTGACCTTGGCCTTCAATTCCCCCGGATAGCTGTAATACGGCACTTGAGTGTAGAAGTCTTCGGCGAAAGGCTGCGCCTCGAGTTGTGCACGGGAAATACGCTGTTTCGGATCCCAGCCATCCTTGGTGATCATCCAGCGATAGCCACGGGTGGTGTGCGGCGCAGTGTATTCCCACTTCACTTCGAGCGTCTGGCCCGGGGTGACATTGAGCAGCGGCCAGTTGAACGGACGGTTGAGCTTCTTGCTCATTTCCTCGTCAGTGAAGTTCACGCAGTCACGGGCATCGGTCTTGCCGCCGCTGAGAATGTAACCATCGGCGGGCGGCGTGACGCTGTCACTGTCGCTGCCATACGGCGCAGGAAAAGGCCCTGCCGCCAGCGCCGGGAAGTTCTTGCCGCCCTCCATTTCGTTGACCTGCCAGGCACCGAGCAATCCTTGCTCAATGGCTACCGCACCGCGGCTGGCGGGAGAGGTGACGCGACCGTGTCGCAGTTGGGTTTGAGCTTGTGGTTGGTTCATGTTTTTCACTCCGTTGATTTAAGAACTCTCCTGTCCGAGGAGAGGCCTTCAAGCTAACGGAGGTGTTTTTTTTGTCCATCGGCGGTTTTGTCGCAGGCCACCAGCGTCCCAAGCGAAAAGTGCCGAAAATACTGGATGGATATCCAGTCAATTGCGACAACACCCACCTGACGCATGGCCAAAGGCCTACACGCCGACACAGCAAAAACCTGCATTCACCGCTTACTCGAGCTGTGCCTGGTATTCCTTTTCGTATTGCCCGGCGAGCTGTTCCTTTTGCTTGTCGTCGAGCAACTTGCCAGCCATCTGGAAAAACTTCTGCTCCTCTTCCTTGAGATGGTGATGAACCTTGTCCGAAAGCTTTTTCGCGGTGGCCAGCCAGGCCGGGCTGGACATCTCGGTCTCGTCCAGTTCTTCCATCATCTCGTCCATTTCATGGTGCTCGGAGATGGCATGGCGACTGAGGTCGACACCATTGTCGAACTCCATCAGCGGGATGTAGAAGTGGCGTTCTTCAGCAGTTTCATGGGCCTGCAACTCGGCTTTGAGCTGTTTGTAGGCTTCAACCCGCTCCGGCGTATCACCGCTGGTTTCAACCAAGGCTTTGGCATAGCTGCGCTGACGGTCATGGCTTTCGCGAAGGGCTTCGAAAATATTCATGGGGGGTCCTCATCAACCGCGTTCGAAATGACGCTGTAAAGGCTAGACCCCGGCGCATCAGCGACGGTTCCAAAGGGTTGCGCAAGGACTTGGAAAGCGCCCACCGGGCAGGATAGGCTGCGGGCTCACCTCACAAGGAAGTTGCACATGACGTTGCGAATCGAGCTGTCGCAGAACCCTACGGAAGAACAGCGCAAAGCCATTCTCGAGCCGTTGATTGCGTACAACGACGCCCAGACCGGTGGCTCCAAATCCGAGCCCTTTGCCCTGCTGGTGCGCGATGAACACGACGCGATTCTCGGCGGCTTGTATGGCCGGGTGATTTTTACCTGGATGTACATTGAGTTGCTGTGCGTCCCGGAACAGGGTCGCGGGCAACGCATCGGCTCGGAACTGATGGCCATGGCGGAAAATCTGGCCAGAGAGAAGAACTGCCTGGGCATCTGGCTCGACACCTTCGATTTTCAGGCGCCGGAGTTTTACAAGAAGCTGGGATTCAGCCAGTTTGGCGAGATCGTTGATTACCCGCCGGGGCATAGTCGGCATTATTTCCAGAAGCGTCTGATCGGTTGAATTCATTGGCCCCATCGCGAGCAGGCTCACTCCTACAGGATCGGTGGCAAACACAAATCCAGTGTGGGAGCCAGCCTGCTGGCGATGGCGGCAGCCGCTTCAGTGCAATATCAGAGACAGGTCGCCAGCCCCGCCAATCGGCGCTTGGCAACAAAATCATCTTTCTGCGCGTAGTAATTGAGCACGGTCCCCGAGGCATCGCTGGTCACGTCGACAAACGACTCCGCCGAGCGGGTATACACCGTCGAGCCGCCCTTCTTGCCCGGTTGCAGATACGCGCCGGCGTCCACGCCAAACACCGCTTCGTCCTGCCAGGCGAATTGCACGCACTGGGCCACGACTTTCTCGGGTTTGTTCGAGGTCAGAACCTTGTAAGGGGCTTTGGTGCGAGAATCGTCCATCACCGAACCCGCGCAGCCAGCCAGCACGGTCGCCGCCAGCGCTACCATCAGAATTCGCATTGCATTCGCTCATTCAGAAAAAAGCGGACTGTATCACCGCAACAGGCAAAATCGTTCTGCTTTACTGCATTTATAGCGCGACACGCACCGGCCGCTCCGGCACCCTAGGTCATCAGCCTCACAAGGAACACACATGGCGCCCACCGACCAGCGACATGAACAAGCCCTGAAACTGTTTCTCGAAGCGCGCCCCGAACTGCGCGAATCCCTCGATCATCTCAATCCGCTGCTGGCCCAGGCCAAGGGCGAAACCCCGGCGCAATATCGTGAAGAACGCCTGCACGAAGCCTTCGAGGCCGAGGCGGAGCATCAAGGCCTGTTCGCCTGGGAACTGACCTTGCTCCTGACCGCGGCAACGCCCGAGGACTATCAGGCCCAGCGCATGGAGGTGCACCGCGAGGTGGCGGAAATGGCGCACATGAGCTGGGCGGATTACTGCGATCTGTATGGGCTGGAACAGTAACCACTGCGCAAGGATATCGTCACCGATGCTGCCTTCGACCTCGACTCACCGCGCCACGTCCGGGCATCTGCATCGGCAGAAATGGCGTGGCCGCATCGGTCTGGCACTGGTGGCCAGTCTGTCAGTGCTGGCCGGCATGACCGACGCGATCGGCTTCATGGCCAGCGGCGATTTCGTGTCGTTCATGAGCGGCAACACAACGCGCCTGGCGGTGGCGATCAGTGACGGCGATCTCGGGCTGACGTTGCGCCTGATCATCCTCGTCTTCACCTTCGTGATCGGTAATGCCTTGGGGATCGTGATCGGGCG
This sequence comes from Pseudomonas sp. NPDC087803, assembly GCF_044742995.1. Classification (NCBI taxonomy): domain Bacteria; kingdom Pseudomonadati; phylum Pseudomonadota; class Gammaproteobacteria; order Pseudomonadales; family Pseudomonadaceae; genus Pseudomonas; species Pseudomonas sp. NPDC087803. Next base: position 6,741 of record NZ_JBIUVO010000009.1, on the reverse strand, counting down.
CCTCGGTGGTCGGCGCACATTGCCCCTGTTGCTGTGCATCGCCACCCTGCTCTGCCTGGCGGCCGCCTGGCCGTACGACACGCAACTGCCGGCGCTGCTGGCGGCGATCATCGCGATGGGCATGCTCAATGCGGCGGTCGAGGAAGTGAATGGTCTGCCGGTCGGCCTGACTTACGTGACCGGAGCGCTGTCGCGGTTCGGCCGTGGACTGGGGCGCTGGATGCTCGGCGAACGCCGTAACGGCTGGCGGGTGCAACTGGTGCCATGGAGCGGGATGTTCATCGGCGCGATTCTCGGCGCGGTGCTGGAACAGCATTTCGGACTTAGGGCATTGTTCGCCAGCGGCTTGCTGGCTGTCGGGCTGGGTGTGCTGTCCTTGAGCATTCCGCGTCGCTGGCAACTGGGCTATATGCCCCGCTGATTGAGGCCTCACTCAAATCCCCTGTAGGAGCTGTCGAGTGAAACGAGGCTGCGATCTCTTGATCTTGCTTGTAAAGATCAAAAGATCGCAGCGTGCCGCAGCTCCTACATGGATTTGCGCTGTGACCGGTAGCTGCAGGCGGACAGTTATTCCTGAGCAATCGGTGTGTGCAACTTGGGTTTCGCGGCGGCCTCGATAAAGCTTTATCATGGCCGCAGTTTTGCTGATCGAGTCCGTCATGAAGTTCGCCATCGCGCTGTTTTCCGCCGCCCATGCGCCCTCCTCGCGCCGTGCCCTGCTGTTTGCCCAGGCTGCACTGGCCGGCGGGCATGAGATTGTCCGGCTGTTTTTCTATCAAGACGGCGTGTACAACGCCTCGGACGCGGTGGTCACCCCGCAGGACGAACTGGACCTGCCCAAACAGTGGCGCGCGTTCATCAGCGAGCAGCAACTGGACGGCGTGGTTTGCATCGCCGCCGCCCTGCGCCGTGGTGTGCTGAATGACGAAGAAGCCAAGCGCTATCAGCGTGATGCCGTCGCGGTCAGCGCGCCGTGGGAATTGTCCGGCCTCGGCCAGTTGCACGATGCAGTGCAGGACGCCGACCGTTTGATCTGTTTCGGAGGCGCGTGAAATGGCCAAATCCCTGTTGATCATCAGCCGCCAGTCGCCGTGGTCCGGCCCCGGTGCCCGCGAAGCACTGGACATCGTCCTGGCCGGCGGCGCGTTCGATCTGCCGATCGGCCTGCTGTTTCTCGATGATGGCGTGCTGCAACTGGCCGCTGGACAGAACGCCAAGGCCCTGCAACAGAAAGACCTCAGCGCCAACCTGCAGGCGCTGCCGATGTTCGGCGTTGAAGAACTGTTCTACTGCACCGACAGCGCCAGCGCTCGTGGCCTGAGCGCGCTGTCGCTGGACGAAGCGCAGCCGCTCGCTGCCAGCGAAATCACCGCCCTTATTGACCGTTACGACCAGGTGATCACCCTCTGATGTCGACTTTGCATGTGTTGTCTCATTCCCCGTTCGGCGATGCTCGCCTGAGCAGTTGCCTGCGCGTGATCGGCGCTGCCGACGCCTTGCTGTTATCCGGTGACGCGGTCTACGCCCTGCAATCGGGCACCGCGCCGTTCAACACGCTGAACGAATGCCGAGTCAAGCTGTTCGCCCTCGCCGAAGACCTGCAGGCCCGTGCCATCGTGGCTCCCGACTGGGCCGAAGCCATCGACTACCCGGCGTTCGTCGAACTGTCGATCCACCACGACAAGGTCAACAGCTGGCTATGAACTCCATGACTGTCGGCGCCCGCGACATCGAACTGGACAAGGACGGCTTTCTGCTCGATCTCGACGACTGGTCCCATGACGTCGCCAGCGCCCTAGCCGCCGCTGAAGACATCGAACTGACCGCCGAACATTGGGAAGTCCTCGAACTGCTGCGCAGCTTCTACGCGGAATTCCAGCTGTCGCCGGCCACCCGCCCGCTGATCAAGTACACCGCACTCAAACTCGGCCCGGACAAAGGCAACAGCCTGCATCTGAATCGACTGTTCAAAGGCACCCCTGCCAAACTCGCCGCGAAACTGGCGGGCCTGCCCAAACCGACGAATTGCTTATGACCGACTTTCCAGCGCTGACTCTCGAAACGCCCGCCGAGCACCCATTCGCCCAATTCGTGCGGATCCTCGGCAAGGGCAAGCGCGGCGCCCGCGACCTGACCCGTGAAGAAGCGCGGGAGGCGATGGGCATGGTGCTCGACGACAAAGTCGAAGACACCCAGCTCGGCGCCTTTCTGATGCTGCTGCGGCACAAGGAAGAAAGCGCCGAGGAAATGGCCGGTTTCACCGAAGCCTTGCGCGAGCGCCTGTCAGCACCAACGCTGAACGTCGATGTGGACTGGCCGACCTACGCCGGCAAGAAACGCCATCTGCCGTGGTACCTGTTGTCGGCCAAGTGCCTGGCGCAAAACGGCGTGCGGATTTTCATGCACGGCGGCGGCGCGCACACCGCCGGGCGTCTGTACACCGAACAACTGCTTGGCGAGCTGAACATCCCGCTGTGCCGCACCTGGCAGCAGGTCGGCAGCGCGCTGGACAACGGCGGTCTGGCGTTCATGCCGCTGATGGACTGGGCGCCGCAGTTGCAGAAGATGATCGACCTGCGCAACACCATGGGCCTGCGTTCGCCGATCCATTCGCTGGCACGGATTCTCAATCCGCTGCACGCGCGTTGTGGCCTGCAAAGCATTTTCCACCCGGGCTATCAAGCGGTGCATCGCGAGGCCAGCGGTCTGCTCGGCGACACGGCGATCGTGGTCAAGGGCGATGGCGGCGAAATCGAGATCAACCCGGATGCCGACAGCCACCTCTATGGCACCACAGGCGGCGAGAGCTGGGACGAGGAATGGCCGCAACTGTCGAGCCAGCGCCACGTCAAACCGGCCTCGCTGGATGTCGAGCATTTGAAAGCGGTTTGGCGCGGCGAGGTGGTCGACAGCTATCCGCAGATGGCCCTGATTTCGACCATGGCCCTGGCCCTGCGTGGTCTCGGCCAAAGCCGCGAGCAAGCGTTCGAAACGGCCGAGCAGTACTGGGCGGCGCGCAACAAATCGATTTAACCGATCATCAACGCCCGTTTTTTGCGCTTTTTGTTCGAACTCATCGGAATAGACTCGGCTCCAACGCTTATTGGATACAGGAGTCTTGATCATGGGTTTACTCGTCGACGGCCACTGGCAGGACAAGTGGTACGAAAGCAGCAAGGACGGCGCGTTCCAGCGCGAACAGGCGCAGCGCCGCCACTGGGTCACCGCTGACGGCCGGCCCGGGCCGAGCGGTGAAGGCGGTTTCGCCGCCGAAGCCGGACGCTATCACCTCTACGTTTCCCTCGCCTGTCCCTGGGCGCACCGCACGCTGATCCTGCGCAAGCTCAAAGGTCTGGAAAGCCTGATCGACGTGTCCGTGGTCAGTTGGCTGATGCTGGAAAACGGCTGGACCTTCGACAAGGCCCTTGGCTCGACCGGCGACAAACTCGATCATTTCGACTTCATGCACCAGCGCTATACCGCCGACACGCCGGACTACACCGGCCGCGTCACGGTGCCGGTACTCTGGGACAAAAAGCTCAAGCGCATCGTGAGTAATGAGTCGGCGGAAATCATCCGCATGTTCAACAGCGCCTTCGATGGCTTGACTGGCAACGCGCTGGATTTCTACCCGGCGCCATTACGCGGCGAGATCGATGCACTGAACGACCGGATTTATCCGGCGGTGAACAACGGTGTGTATCGCGCCGGCTTCGCCACCTCGCAACAGGCTTATGAACAAGCCTTCGATGAAGTATTTGCCGAGCTGGATCATCTGGAGCGGGTGCTGGGCGCCAATCGCTATCTGACCGGTGAATACCTGACCGAGGCCGATGTGCGACTGTTCACCACGATGATTCGCTTCGATGCGGTGTATCACGGGCACTTCAAGTGCAATCTGCGGCGGATTGCCGATTATCCGAACCTGTCGAACTGGCTGCGTGAGCTGTATCAGTGGCCGGGGATTGCCGAGACGGTGGATTTTCAGCACATCAAGAATCACTACTACGGTAGCCACAAGACCATCAATCCGACGGGGATTGTGCCGAAGGGGCCGAAGCAGGATTTCAGAATCGCGCATGACCGGGAGCGCCTGAGCGGGAAAGGGGTCTGGCGGCGGGGTTAATGGATTCGGTGTTTTTGAGGGCCTCTTCGCGAGCAAGCCCGCTCCCACAGGTGATTTGTGCAGGACACAGATCCAATGTGGGAGCGGGCTTGCTCGCGAATGAGGACAACTCGGTTTTCAGACTTGCGCCTGTGCCCCTTCAAACCACGCCAGTTTCTCGCGCAGCTGCACCACTTCACCGACGATCACCAGGGTCGGCGCATGCACTTCATGCTCCGCCACCAATCGTGGCAGATCGGCCAGCGTGCCGGTGAAGACCCGCTGATTGACTGTGGTGCCCTGCTGAATCAACGCCGCCGGAGTGTCCGCCGAACGACCATGCTTGATCAGTTGTTCGCAGATGACCGGCAAGCCCACCAGGCCCATATAGAACACCAGCGTCTGCGCCGGGGCGACGAGGTCGGACCATGGCAGATCAGTGGAACCGTCCTTCAGGTGACCGGTGACGAAGCGCACCGACTGCGCATAATCACGATGGGTCAGCGGAATCCCGGCATACGCCGCGCAACCGCTGGCCGCCGTGATGCCCGGCACCACCTGGAACGGAATTCCATGGGCTGCCAGTTCCTCGATCTCTTCACCGCCGCGACCGAAGATGAACGGATCACCGCCCTTCAAGCGCACCACGCGTTTGCCGGCCTTGGCCAGATCCACCAGTTGCTGGTTGATCTGATCCTGCGGCACCGCATGATCAGCGCGACGCTTGCCGACGTAGACGCGCTCGGCATCGCGACGGCACAGCTCAAGAATCGCCGGAGCGACCAAGCGGTCGTACAGCACCACATCAGCTTGCTGCATCAGGCGCAGGGCACGGAAGGTCAGCAGATCCGGATCACCCGGCCCCGCCCCCACCAGATACACCTCACCGGTGGTGATGGTCGCTTCGCCATCAATCTTGGCCTGCAACAGACGTTCGGCCTCGCTGCCCTGCCCGGCCAGTTGCCGATCGGCAATCGGGCCCTGAAACACGTCTTCCCAGAAACCACGACGCTGCTGCACATCCGGAAACAGGTTTTTCACCTGATTACGGAAACGTGCGGCCAGTCCAGCCAATTGGCCATAAGTTGAGGGAATCCAGGTTTCGATCTTGGCGCGAATCAGCCGCGCCAGCACCGGCGCATCGCCGCCGCTGGACACTGCAATGATCAGCGGCGAGCGATCGACGATTGCCGGGAAGATCACGCTGCACAGCTGCGGCGCATCGACCACATTGACCGGCACGCAACGCCGATGGGCATCGCTGGAGACTTGGGCGTTGAGCGTTTCGTCGTCGGTGGCGGCGATGATCAAGCCGCAACCGTCCAGATCCGTTTCCACGTAACCACGCAGCAGGCACTCGCCACCGCTGGCGCTGACCAGGTCGCGCAGTTGCGCTTCGATTTCAGGTGCGACCACCCGCAGCAGCGCACCGGCATCGGCCAGCAGGCGGGATTTGCGCAAGGCAATTTCCCCCCCGCCGACGACCAACACACGACTGCCGCGCAGGTTGTGAAACAGCGGCAGATATTTCATTTAGCCGATGACCTCAAGGCCACCCATGTACGGCTTCAGTACGTCCGGCACGCGGATCGAACCGTCGGCCTGCTGGTAGTTTTCCAGCACCGCCACCAGCGTACGACCGACCGCCAGGCCGGAACCGTTGAGGGTGTGCACCAGCTCAGGCTTGCCGGTTTCCGGGTTGCGGAAACGCGCCTGCATGCGGCGGGCCTGGAAGTCGCCGCAGTTGGAGCACGACGAGATTTCGCGGTACTTGTCCTGGCTCGGAATCCACACTTCGAGGTCGTAGGTCTTCACGGCGCTGAAGCCCATGTCGCCGGTGCACAGCGCCAGGGTGCGGTAAGGCAGACCCAGCAGTTGCAGGACTTTCTCGGCGTTGGCGGTCAGGCCTTCCAGCGCTTCCATCGAAGTCGACGGCTCGACGATCTGGACCATTTCAACTTTGTCGAACTGGTGCTGACGGATCATCCCGCGGGTGTCGCGACCCGACGCACCGGCTTCGCTGCGGAAGCACGGAGTGTGCGCGACGAACTTGATCGGCAGCAGTTTCGAGTCGACGATTTCACCGGCAACAATGTTGGTCAACGACACTTCGGCGGTCGGAATCAGGTACAGATCGGCTTCGCCTTCGCGAGCGATCTTGAACAGGTCTTCTTCGAACTTCGGCAGTTGACCGGTGCCTTGCAGCGCCGGAGCCTGAACCAGATAAGGCGTGTAGGCCTCTTCGTAGCCATGCTCGTTGACGTGCAGGTTGATCATGAACTGCGCCAGGGCGCGGTGCAGACGGGCGATCGGGCCGCGCAGCAGGGCGAAACGGGCGCCGGACAGCTTGGCGGCGGTTTCGAAATCCAGCCAGCCGAACTTCTCGCCCAGTGCAACGTGGTCCTTGACCTCGAAATCAAACTGCGTCGGCGTGCCCCAGCGGCGCACTTCGACGTTGTCGTCTTCGTCTTTACCGACCGGTACCGATTCGTGCGGCAGGTTGGGGATGCCCAACAGGATCGAGTCCAGTTCGGTCTGGATCGCGTCCAGCTCGACTTTACCGGCACTCAGCTCGCCCGCCATGCGCTCGACGTCCGCCATCAGCGGCGCGATGTCTTCGCCGCGCTGCTTGGCCT
>NZ_JBIUVO010000008.1:0-116645 GCF_044742995.1 Pseudomonas sp. NPDC087803 | reverse complement strand
GAAGTGGGGCGAATTATAGACCTCCAGAATCTGCCGTCAACCGTTAATTTCAGTTTTCCATCAAGACACTTAAAAACCCTGCTTCTATATAGACGTAACGACAGCCAATGCGCAGTATATTGCCCAACACCTAAAACAATACCCTGCTCCCACCTTCGGATGATGCCTCGCAATGACTGACCAACCTCGCTCTCTGACCTCGACGCTGTTCCCGGTTGGCCTCTTATTAATAGCCATGGCATCCATTCAGTCTGGCGCCTCTCTGGCCAAGAGCATGTTTCCGGTGGTTGGCGCTCAAGGGACGACCACCCTGCGCCTGATCTTCGCCAGCGTGATCATGCTGCTATTGCTGCGCCCATGGCGCGCCAGGCTGACCGCCCAGTCCCTGCGCACGGTGATCGTTTACGGTATGGCGCTGGGTGGGATGAACTTCCTCTTCTATATGTCATTGCGCACCGTGCCGCTCGGCATTGCTGTAGCACTCGAGTTCACAGGACCATTGGCCGTCGCCATTTACGCCTCGCGCCGCGCTATCGACTTTCTGTGGATTGCCCTGGCGGCAGTCGGTCTGCTGTTGTTGATCCCGACCGGGGCGACATCAGTGGGAATTGACCTGGTCGGCGCCGGTTATGCCTTGGGCGCCGGCGTGTGCTGGGCGCTATATATACTGTTCGGCCAGAAGGCCGGTGCCGATAACGGCGTGACGACCGCGGCCCTGGGCGTGATGATTGCCGCTCTGTTTGTCGCCCCGATCGGCATCGTGCATGCCGGCGCAGCGTTACTGACCCCGTCACTGATCCCGGTCGCCATCGGCGTCGCCATCCTGTCGACGGCCCTGCCCTATACGCTGGAGATGGTCGCCCTCACCCGCATGCCCGCCCGCACTTTTGGCACGTTGATGAGCATAGAACCGGCCTTCGGTGCGCTGTCGGGGCTGCTGTTTCTGCAGGAATACCTCACGCTGTCACAATGGATGGCGATTCTCTGCATTATTCTGGCCTCGGTCGGAGCGACCATGACCATGGGCAGTACCGCCAAGCCCGCCGTCGCTGCAGATTGATACAGGATTTGACGAAGGTCTGGCAATTGGCGTTCATTTAGGCCATGTTTAGACCCCTTAACTTAGTGCCAGGCATGGATTTTTTCGGACAGGGATATCGAACCGCTTAAAGCGCAGGCGAACACAGGCAGACCCGAGCGCCAGACTCGCGGCTACCATAAGGACGGTAATGAAACGAATTTTGATACTGATCGCTGTATTGGCAGTAGCGGGGTGCGCAGCGACCTCCAAGACCCAAGTGAAGCACGGTAAAAAAGGGCTACACATCAACTGTTCCGGGCTGTCGTCCTCTTGGGACAAGTGCTATACCAGCGCCGCCAATGCTTGCGCGCCAAAGGGCTACAAGGTCATCGCCAAATCAGGGGACGCCGTGGAAGAACCTGGCGACTACCCGTTCGGTCTCAATCCGGCCGGCTATACCAGCCGCAGCATGATCGTCATCTGCAAATGAATCATTCTGGCTGCTCGCCTTGTCGAGCAGCCAGCTGACGCCCGATCTCCTCGTGACTGGACTTCAATACCGTCCGTTGAACGTCCGGTGTCACCAGCATCCTTGCCACCACCAGCGCCCCGACGCATTGCGACAGAATCGCCCACGCCAGGCTTTCGCTTTCCAGGATCTGCGCCCAACTGGCTTGCAGCCGACAAATCCACAATTCTGCCTGCTGGCGAACCTGCTCATCTGAACGAGCGATTTCCGCACCCAGCGTCGGCAATGCGCAGCCCGATTCAGGCTGCTCGACGTGGGCCATGCTCAGGTACTGCTTGAGGCAGCGTTCCAGCCGCTCACGATCCTGCGCTCCCTGCCCTCGCAGTCGCTCCAGGCTCTGACACAATTCGCGCTCAACGATGGCCGTGAACAGCGCGTCTTTCGAGGCGAAATGGCTATAGAACGCCGCTCCACTGAGGCCGATAGCCTTCATCAAACCATCGACACCAACTGTCGAAAAGCCAGAACGCTTGGCTGATAGCGCACTGCTGCTCAGCAGTTTTTCCCGGGTTTCCAGCTTGTGACCGGCGGAATACCGCATGTGCTTGCCCTCTTGATCGGCCGCCTTGACGCTTTCCGGATCCTAGCATAATGTTCGTTCACTTAACGATCGTTTACTAAAGGGAATCGTTCATGAATAACAACAAGAAGGTCGTGTTAGTGGTGGGTGCCGGTGATGCCACAGGCGGAGCGATTGCCAAGCGTTTTGCCAAAGAAGGTTTTGTCGCTTGCGTCACCCGGCGCAGCGCCGACAAATTGCAACCGCTGGTCGAGGCTATTCAGGCCGAGGGTGGCGAAGCTCATGGCTTTGCCTGCGATGCGCGCAAAGAAGAAGACGTCATTGCCCTGATTGAAGAGATCGAAAGCCGCCTCGGCCCGATCGAAGCGTTTGTCTTCAACATCGGCGCCAACGTGCCTTGCAGCATTCTTGAAGAAACTGCACGCAAGTATTTCAAGATCTGGGAAATGGCTTGTTTCTCGGGTTTTCTCAATGCCCGCGAAGTGGCCAAGCGCATGGTCACGCGCAAACGCGGCACCATTCTGTTCACAGGCGCCACCGCCGGGCTGCGCGGTGCTTCTGAATTTGCCGCGTTTGCCGGCGCCAAACACGGCATCCGTGCACTGGCGCAAAGCATGGCGCGCGAGCTGGGCCCGCTGAACATCCACGTCGCTCACGTCGTGGTCGACGGCGCCATCGACACCGACTTCATCCGCAACAGTTTCCCCGAGAAGTACGCGACCAAGGATCAGGACGGTATTCTCAACCCCGAACATATCGCTGAAAACTATTGGTACCTGCACAGTCAGCCACGGGACGCCTGGACCTTCGAGCTGGATCTGCGCCCATGGAACGAACGCTGGTAAGCCCCTCCCCATAACAATAAATAGCGAGCAGCGAAAATGACCAAAACCGTGGAGTTCTATTTCGATCTCGGTAGCCCTGCCACCTACCTGGCCTACACCCAACTGCCGAAGATCTGTGCCGAGACCGGCAGCCAACTGATCTACATCCCGATGCTACTGGGCGGCGTGTTCAAGGCGACCGGCAACGCATCGCCGGCGATGATTCCGGCCAAGGGTCGCTACATGTTTCAGGATCTGGATCGCTACGCCAATCGTTATGGCGTGCCACTGAAATTCAATCCGCACTTCCCGATCAACACGCTGATACTGATGCGTGCCGTCACTGGCATACAACTGCACCAGCCGGAACGCTTTCAGGCGTTTATCGATTGCCTGTTCAAAGCCCTCTGGGTTGAGGGGCGCGCACTGGATGAGCCGGCAACCGTTGCTGCGGTCTTGAGCGAACACGGCTTCGACCCCGATGAAGTAATGACTCTGACCAATGACGAAACGGTCAAGGCAACACTCAAGGACAACACCGAGACCGCCGTTAAACGCGGGGTGTTTGGCGCGCCAAGCATGTTCATCGGCAACCAGATGTTTTTCGGCCAGGACCGGCTCGACTTCGTCGAAGAAGCCCTGCGCCAGGCGTAACGACCGAAAAGAACCCAGGCGCCGTCAACAGCGCCTGGGTTACAGCCAGTCAGATAGCCGCGGTGCGCGTGTTCAGCCAGTCCAGCGCAGCACCTTCGAGCAATGGACTCAGACGCTCACGCACTTCGGCGTGGTAGGCGTTGAACCACTGCTTCTCTTCCTGCGTCAGCAAGGAAGGCTCCAGGCAGCGCGTATCGATCGGGCACAGAGTCAGCGTTTCAAACTTGAGGAATTCGCCGAATTCATTGCTGCCCGCCTCGCGATTCATCGCCAGGTTCTCGATGCGCACGCCCCAACGGCCTGGACGGTAAGTGCCCGGCTCGATCGAAGTGATCATCCCCGGTTGCATCGCCGTGTGCGGAGCCGCTGCAGCCTGATAGGCAATGACCTGCGGGCCTTCGTGAACATTGAGGAAATAGCCGACCCCATGACCGGTGCCGTGACCGTAATCCACGCTTTCGGCCCAGATCGGCGCACGAGCAATCGCGTCGAGCAGCGGCGACAGAATGCCTTTCGGGAACTGCGCCCGCGACAAGGCAATCACGCCTTTGAGTACGCGAGTGCAGTCACGCTTCTGTTCCGCCGTCGGCGTACCCACCGGCACCATCCGCGTGATGTCGGTGGTGCCGCCCAGGTACTGACCACCCGAGTCGATCAGCAGCAAACCGTCGCCCTCGATTACCGCGTGTTCTTCTCCGGTTGCATGGTAGTGCGGCATCGCGCCATTGGCGTTAAACGCGGCAATGGTGTTGAAGCTCAGCGACACGTAATCCGGACGGCGTTCGCGGGCAGCGGTGAGTTTTTCGTCGATGGTCAGTTCGGTGATGCGTTCGCGGCCCCAGGCCGATTCCAGCCAGGCGAAGAATTCGCACAGCGCCGCGCCATCCTGCTCCATGGCCTTGCGGATATGCTGCGCATCAGCCTCGCTCTTTTGCGATTTGGCGAGGGTGGTCGGGTTCAGACCCTCGACCAGTTTCACCGTGCTGTCCAGGTTATCCAGCAAACCCGTGGTTACCCGCGCCGGATCCACCAGCAGGCTCGCCCCGTTCGGCACGGCACGAAGGGCGTCGGCGACTTCGCGGTAATCGCGCAGAGTCACGCCATCCCGCTCCAGCACCGCACGCAATTGAGCATCGACCTTGCTCAAGGCCACAAACAATGTCGCTTGCTGTTGATTGATCAACGCAAAAGAGACAAACACCGGGTTGAACGACACGTCGCCGCCGCGCAGGTTGAACAGCCAGGCGATGTCATCCAGGGTGGCGATGAAGTGCCAATCGGCGCCACGTTCCTGCAGGGTCTCGCGCAACTTGGCGAGTTTTTCGCCACGGCTGACCGTCGCTTGCGGTGGCAGATGCTGATAAATCGGCGCGTTCGGCAGGCTCGGGCGATCCGTCCAGACTTCATTCAGCAGGTCGATGTCGGTGCGCAGCCGCGCGCCGCGGGCTTCGAGCTTGCTGCTCAGGGTCCGCGCCGCAGCCACGGCCATCACCGCACCGTCGACTGCAACCACACCACCTTCCGGTGTCTGCTCGGCCAGCCAGTCCAGCGGGCTCGGCTGCCCCGGTTGCAGCTTGACCAGTTCAATGCCGCTGCCCTTGAGTTCCTTGGTCGCCTGTTCCCAATAACGACTGTCGGCCCAGACTCCGGCGAAATCAGCGGTAACGATCAATGTGCCGACCGAACCATGGAAGCCCGACAGCCATTGCCGTCCCTGCCAATAACCCGGGAGGTATTCCGACAGATGCGGGTCAGCCGACGGCACCAGCAACGCATGGATGCCTTCGCGGCGCATCAGTTCACGGGTGTGCGCCAGGCGCTGGGGAACCGATCCTTCGGTCAAAGTCTGGGTACTCATCATGTCTCCTGCCAATCACTTCATCGTTATTGTTCGTAGCCGTACAAGCGGCTGGTTATAGCCCTGTCGCCCAGAATGCCGGGGCACTGGTGCAGGCACTCTTGATCAGCGCTACCGCCTGATCGATGTCGTCAGCGGTAGTGAAACGGCCAAGGCTCAGGCGAATGGTGCGACCGGCCAGCCGGGCGTCGTGCCCCAGCGCTAGCAGCACGTGAGAAGGCGTGTTGCTCGCCGAGTTACAGGCCGAGGTCGCGGAAAAGGCGATCGACTGGCTCAAGGCCGCACTGTTGAATTCACCTTCGCTGAAAGTCAGGCTCAAGGTATGCGCAATGCGCTGGCCGGCGCTGCCGTTGAGGCGCACGCCGGGCAGGCTCAGCAACTGTTCAAGCAGCCGCTCGCGCAGCGCCACGATGGACTTTTTCTCGGCATCGAATTCGGCTGCGGCCAGGGCAAATGCCGCGCCCATGCCGGCGATCTGATGGGTCGCCAGGGTCCCGGAGCGCAGCCCGCCTTCGTGGCCGCCGCCATGAATCTGCGCCTGCAACCGCTGCTGCGCGCGCGGGCCGACATACAACGCGCCGATGCCTTTGGGGCCATAGAGTTTGTGCGCCGAAAACGACATTAAGTCCACCGGCCACTGCTGCAGGTCAATCGCCACTTTGCCGGCGCCTTGAGCGGCATCGACATGGAACAACGCGCCACGGCCGCGCACGACTTCACCGATGGCCGGGATATCGTTGAGCGTGCCGAGTTCATTGTTGACCAGCATCAGCGACACCAGAAAGGTGTCGTCGCGCATCGCTTCGCTGACCGCCTGCGGGGTGATCAGGCCATCGGCGTCCGGCACCAGATAGGTCACCGCAACACCGGCGTCCTGCAATTGCCGGGCAGTATCGAGAATGGCTTTGTGTTCGATCTGGCTGGTAATGATGTGCCCACCGGCAACGCCGCGCGCCTGGGCCACGCCCTTGAGGGCGAGGTTGTTGGATTCGGTGGCACCGGAGGTCCAGACGATCTGCCCGGCCTCTGCGCCGACCAGTTCGGCGACTTGCCGACGGGCCTGCTCGACCGTGTGCCGGGCCTGCTGGCCGAAGGCGTGGGAACTGGAAGCAGGATTGCCGAAGTTACCGTGAAAACCCAGACAGTCGATCATCACCTGGATGACCCGCTCGTCCACCGGGGTGGTGGCGGCGTAATCGAAATACAACGGACGTTTATTCATAAAAGACTCGCAGAGCGTGTTCCGGGATCAGGAGGCTCGTGTCTGCAAACGGCACAGCGCAGCCTTGTGAGCTGCGCCCGGGTTCGAGAGCGTCATCAATACCTGATCGGATGCCGTTAAAGAAGAACAACTTCATTTAAAAGTGCGTAGGAACGCTCCTGAAGTCGAGCTTAACAGGCATCGGGCTGGCGGTTGAAGCAATGCGTCAGTGAAAGCTTTCGAGAAGCAGCGGGTACAGCGAAATCACCAACAGCGCCGCCATGCCCCAGTTGAATACACGCAACCAGCGCGGGTCCTTGAGCACGTTACGCAACAGCGTGCCGCACGCCGCCCAGACGCCGACGCTGGGCAGGTTGATGATGGCGAACACGGCGGCGATGACCACCACGTTGGTGAAATAACCCTGCATCGGCGTGTAGGTGCTGATGGCACCGATGGCCATGATCCAGGCCTTGGGGTTGACCCACTGAAACGCCGCGGCACCGAGATAGCTGATCGGCTTGGCCTCACCTTCGACGCCCTCGCCTACCGGGCCCGAATGCGCAATTTTCCACGCCAGGTACAACAGATACGCGGCGCCGAGATAGCGCAGCACCGTGTAGAGAATCGGGTAAGTCTGGAACACCGCGCCCAGGCCAAAGCCCACTGCGACCACCAATACGAAGAAGCCGCAGGTGATGCCGAGCATGTGAGGAATGGTGCGGTTGAAGCCGAAGTTCACCCCCGATGCCAGCAACATGGTGTTGTTCGGCCCCGGTGTGATCGAGGTGACAAGGGCAAACAGGGCAAAGCCCAACAGCAGGTCAAGCGAGAGGGTCATGGGAGCAATCCGTCGGGGGTCATTCAGGTATTGACCCTATCGCACGGCAGCGCGCAAACCCACGGACAGTTGCGCAAAAAAACGAGCAGTACAGTTTTCGATTAACTTGGACGACCGTGCAGCTGTATCGCACGCCCGGCGCTCATTTCAGCTTTCTTGTCGAATTGCGATTCGCCCAGCAGTGCCGCTTTCTTCGCGTGATATTCGTCGAACGACAAGCCGCTGCGGTTCAGCGCTTCCATCGCCAGTTCGCGGGTTTCTTCGGCGGTGTACGGCCGTTGTTCAGGGGAAACGTGGGTCGCGCAACCGGCGAGTACGGAGACGGCGAGCAGCAGCGAAACAGTCAGTAAACGATTCATGGGGAGCGTCCTGGCGAGCGGTGGTAGTCGATGGACAAAGGCTACGCCCACGCCCTTGCGGGCAAAAATCAACACGCTCAATAGTGGCTATCAGGATTTGAGCTTTAACCCCCTTATATCTCCTAACGATCTATAAATATCAATTATCGTTCTTTTACGGAATAACAGGCAGCCGCTATAAATCCCTGCACACGGCGAACAACTGTTGCTCCAGCAACTGTTGCCCAGGCAACAGCAGATCAACAAAGCCGCCTGATATCTGCACAAACGACTCACGCCAGAACACTCAGCACCAGGTAAACCGGGCCTCTCAGGAATTGGTACAGCGCTTGCTCAAGCCTTGGCACTTACTCACTGCTCGCTGAGCAACTGTTGATAAAAAGGAACTCATCATGTCGCGTCCCCTGAAAGTCGTCGCCCTCTCCGGCGGCACCTGGCGTCCGTCCCGTACGCTGGTGCTGACCCAGGCGCTGCTGGCCGAACTGGCCGGGCACTTGCCGGTCGAGAGTCACCTGATCGAGCTCGGTGATATCGCCCGTCCGCTGGGCAGCGCCCTGTCGCGTCAGGAACTCAGCGCCGAGGTCGAGGCCGAACTGCAAGCCATCGAACAAGCCGATCTGCTGATCGTCGCTGCGCCGGTGTATCGCGGTTCCTACCCGGGCCTGCTCAAGCACCTGTTCGACCTGATCGACCTCAACGCACTGATCGACACCCCGGTGCTGCTGGCCGCCACCGGTGGCAGCGAGCGCCATGCGCTGGTCCTCGATCACCAGTTGCGGCCGCTGTTCAGTTTCTTCCAGGCCGTGACCCTGCCGATCGGGGTGTACGCCACCGAGGCCGACTTCGCCGACTACCAGATCACCAGCGAGCCGCTGAAAGCGCGCATTCGCCTGGCCGCCGAACGCGCTGCGCCGCTGTTCGGCACGCAAATCAAACCGTTGCTGAAAATCGCTTGAGGAGCTGTTCATGGATGTTTTCTGGTTCCTGCCGACCCACGGCGACGGCCATTACCTGGGCACCACCCAAGGCGCGCGCCCGGTCACCCTCAATTATCTGAAACAAGTGGCGCAAGCCGCCGACAGCCTCGGCTACCACGGCGTGCTGATTCCCACCGGGCGCTCCTGCGAAGACTCGTGGGTGATCGCTTCGGCGCTGGTACCGTTGACCGAACGCCTGCGGTATCTGGTGGCGATCCGTCCGGGAATCATTTCGCCCACCGTTTCGGCGCGCATGGCAGCGACGCTCGATCGACTGTCCAACGGCCGCCTGCTGATCAACGTGGTGACCGGCGGCGATCCTGACGAAAACCGTGGCGACGGCAGCTTCCTCAGCCACAGCGAGCGCTACGAAGTCACCGACGAATTCCTCAAGATCTGGCGGCGGGTGTTGCAGGGCGAATCGGTGGACTTCGAAGGCAAACACCTGAAGGTGCAAAACGCCAAAGCCTTGTATCCGCCGGTGCAGAAACCCTATCCGCCGCTGTATTTCGGTGGCTCGTCCGACGCGGCGCATGACCTGGCCGCCGAGCAAGTCGACGTGTACCTGACCTGGGGCGAACCACCCGCCGCCGTCGCCGAAAAACTCGCCGATGTGCGTGAACGCGCCGCTCGGCATGGGCGCAAGGTGAAGTTTGGTATTCGCCTGCACGTGATCGTCCGCGAGACCGCCGAAGAAGCGTGGAAAGCCGCGGACAAACTGATCGAGCACATCAGCGACGAGACCATCGAGGCCGCGCAGAAATCCTTCTCGCGCTTCGATTCCGAAGGTCAGCGGCGCATGGCGGCGTTGCACGACGGGCGTCGCGACAACCTGGAAATCGCCCCCAACCTGTGGGCCGGCGTCGGTCTGGTGCGCGGCGGTGCCGGTACGGCGCTGGTGGGCGATCCGCAGCAAGTGGCGGCGCGGATCAAAGAGTACGCCGACCTCGGTATCGAGAGTTTTATCTTCTCCGGCTATCCGCATCTGGAAGAGGCGTACCGCTTTGCCGAACTGGTGTTCCCGCTGCTGCCCGAGCCGTACGCGAGCCTGGCCGGACGCGGCGTGACCAACCTCACCGGGCCGTTTGGCGAAATGATTGCCAACGATGTGTTGCCCACCCAGGCAAAGGCCTGAAAACGCCCTTTGTAGGAGTGAGCCTGCTCGCGAAAGCGGTGTATCTGCGACGGTGATGTCGACTGTGCTGACCACATCGCGAGCAGGCTCACTCCTACAAAGGATTGCATCGATTTTGAGGAACACCGTGTGACCGCCAAACCACAAAGCACCCTGCTCTCCCCGCTGCAGACCGCGCGCCAACTGGCCGCCGAATTTGCCCTGACCGCCGTCGAACGTGACGAACGCGGCGGCACGCCGAAGGCCGAGCGCGATGCCCTGCGCGACAGCGGCCTGCTGGCCCTGAGCATTCCCACCCGTTACGGCGGGCTCGGCGCGACATGGAGCGAAACCCTGCAGGTCGTGCGCGAGTTCGCCAAGGTCGACAGTTCCATCGCCCACGTCTTCGGCTTTCATCACCTGATGCTCGCCACCGTGCGCCTGTTCTCGCGGCCGGAACAATGGCAACCGTGGTTCGAACAGACCGCGCGGCAGAACTGGTTCTGGGGCAACGCCCTCAACCCGCTCGACACCCGTACGGTGGTCAAGGATTTCGGTGGCTGGCGCGAATTTTCCGGGAAGAAAAGTTTCTGCTCCGGCGCCAGTGATTCACAGATGCTGATCGCCTCGGCCGTCGATGAAAGTGCCGGCGGCAAATTACTGATCGCGGCGATCCCCAGCGGTCGCAGCGGCATCACCCTGCACGACGACTGGAACAACATCGGCCAGCGTCAGACCGACAGCGGCAGCGCCACGTTCGAGCGGGTGCGGGTCGAAGAGTCCGAGCTGCTGCTTGATCCCGGCCCGTTGAGCACACCGTTCGCCTGCCTGCGTCCACTGATCGCGCAGCTGACCTTCACCCATATGTTTCTCGGCATCGCCGAAGGTGCGTTTGAGGAAGCGCGGCAGTACACGCTGAGCGAAACCCGCCTCTGGCACAAATCCACAGCCCGCAATGTGCGTGAAGACCCCTACGTGCTCGCGCATTACGGCGAGTTCTGGGTCGCCCTGGAAGGCATCCGCCTGCTGGTCGAGCGGGCCGCCACGCTGCTCGACGAGGCCTGGGCCAAAGGCCCGAACCTGACCGCAGAGGAACGCGGACATCTGGCCACGGCGATTGCCACCGCCAAGGTCGCCGCCAGTCGTCAGGGGCTGGAGATTTGCAGCCGCTTGTTCGAAGTCACTGGTGCGCGTTCGACCCACGCCTCGCTACGCCTCGACCGGCACTGGCGCAACCTGCGCACGCAGACCCTGCACGACCCGCTCGATTACAAACTCCACGAGCTGGGCGACTGGGCGCTGAATCAGGCGCTGCCGGTACCGACGTTCTATTCCTGACCTTGCCTTTAATGGAGCGAGTCCATGCAACTGCTGACCCTTCCGCCCTCACCCGCCCTGGCGACGTCGATCCGCGCCACCGCGCAGGTCTTCGAAGACCCCAAGTCCCAGGCCCTGCTCGCGCATCTGCAACAGGTCGCGCCGAGCGAAGCCAGCGTGCTGATCATTGGCGAGACCGGCACCGGCAAAGAGCTGGTGGCGCGGCATATCCACAACCTGAGCCACCGCCGGCATCGGCCGTTTGTCGCGGTCAACTGCGGTGCGTTCTCCGAATCGCTGGTGGAGGCCGAGCTGTTCGGCCATGAAAAAGGCGCCTTCACTGGCGCCTTGAGTGCCAAGGCCGGCTGGTTCGAAGAGGCGGATGGCGGCACCTTGTTCCTCGACGAAATCGGCGATTTGCCGATGGCGATTCAGGTCAAGTTGCTGCGGGTGTTGCAGGAGCGCGAAGTGGTGCGCCTCGGCTCGCGCAAGAGCATCCCGATTGACGTGCGCGTGCTGGCCGCGACCAACGTGCAACTGGAGAAAGCGATCAATGCCGGCAACTTCCGCGAGGACCTGTTCTACCGATTGAACGTGGTCAATCTGGAACTCAGCCCGTTGCGCGAGCGGCCCGGTGACATCCTGCCGCTGACCCGGCATTTCATCGAGGCCTACAGCCAGCGCCTGGGTTACGGGCGGGTCAGCATCAGCCCCGGCGCCGAACAGAAACTGCGCAGTTACAGTTGGCCGGGCAACATCCGCGAACTGGAAAACGTCATCCATCACACCCTGTTGATCTGCCGCAACGGCGTGATCGAGCGCGACGATCTGCGCCTGTCGAACCTGCGCATCGAGCGCCCGGACGATCAGCAGTCGAACGCCGATGATTCACCGGAAGCGTTGCTGGAGCGGGCCTTTCAAAAGCTCTTCGAACAACAGGCCGGCGCCCTCCACGAAAAAGTCGAAGACGCCCTGCTGCGCGCCGCCTATCGCTTCTGCCATTACAACCAGGTGCATACCGCCGCGCTGCTCGGTCTGAGCCGCAACGTCACCCGCACGCGGCTGATCAAGATCGGCGAACTGGCGGTGAACAAGCGGCGACTCACGGAGAATCTGCACGGTGAACGCCTGATCCAGTTGTCGATCTAGCCGACCAGATTGCAGTGCAGCGCATCGTCATGACTGCGGGCGATGCTGCTCAACACCTGGAAGGAATTAAAGGTCACGGTTTTCGCCTGGTGGGCGCGGATCAGCTGCCAGAAATCCTGCTCGCCGCTTTCAAAACGGCTGAACGCCGCCTCCCCGGCCTCGCGGCTCTGCCATTCCAACAGGCTCAGCACCCGCCGACCGTCGTCGCTGACCTGGACGCTGGCGCTGACAAAGCCTGCATAGCGCTGCGCCAGATGTTCGCTCTGCTGCGCCAGCGCCGAAACCAACGCCGGTTGCTGGCGCGGCTCGATCTCGAATTCGATCAATTGGGTAAAGCTGCGATTTTTCGCTGAGGTTTGCATGAGAAGTCCCCACTCATCGTAAGCCGAGTCTTGCGACTCGAAGGCCTGCAGGGTAAAACCTCTAGTTAAGTCAAGGTCAAGAGTCATTTAGCCAAATGATCACCCCGGAAAACCTGCACAAGCAACTCACCGTGGGCGAAGTCGCAGCGCGCAGCGGTGTCGCGGTCACTGCCCTGCACTTTTATGAAGCCAAAGGCCTGATCAAGAGCCAGCGCAATGCCGGTAATCAGCGGCGCTATCCACGGGAAGTCTTGCGTCGGGTGGCGTTGATCAAGGTCGCGCAGCGCCTGGGCATTCCGCTGGCGGAAATCGGCGAGGCGCTGAAAATCCTCCCGGACGACCGCGCGCCGAACGCGGCGGACTGGAAAGTCCTGTCCGAACAATGGCGGCGCGAGCTGGACGAGCGGATCAATCAACTGACCTTGTTGCGCGACCGGCTCACCGGCTGCATCGGTTGCGGTTGCCTGTCGATGGAGGCCTGCCCGTTGCGTAACCAGGGCGATGTGCTCGGTGAGCAGGGGCCAGGCGCGCATTTTCCGGACTGACGGCTCGTCGGGGAAAAATGCTGGCCGCGCAGACAGTTCTATAGTGAATCTTCCACAAATCCGGTGGAGTCACACCCCGAAAACAAAGAACAGGGAGAACGTCATGAGCGTCAAACCCATTCCCGAGGGGTATCACAGCATTACCCCGTACCTCGGCATCCTCAAGGCTGCCGAAGCCATCGAGTTCTACAAGAAAGCCTTTGGCGCGACCCAGGTCATGCGCCTGGACATGCCCGACGGGCGCATCGGCCACGCCGAACTGCGCATTGGCGACAGCGCGATCATGCTCGGTACACCGTGCGATCAAGGACCGTTGAGCGGCCCGGACAATGCGGTGTCGGTCGGTCTGCATCTATATGTCACCGATGTCGACAAATCCTTTCAGCGGGCGCTGGATGCCGGGGCGAGTGCGGTGTCGGAGGTCAAGGATCAGTTTTATGGCGATCGCAGCGGCACGCTGAAGGATCCCTATGGACACCTGTGGTTTCTCGCCACGCGCAAGGAGGATCTGACGGAAGAGCAGATCAAGCAGCGGGCGATGGAGATGTTTCAGCAGGGTTGAGATTTTCAGGGTTTGGGCTGGCCTCTTCGCGGGCAAGCCCGCTCCCACAGGGATCTCTGGTGTTTATACGATTGGTGTCACACAGAAAAACACTGTGGGAGCGGGCTTGCCCGCGAAGGGGCCAGCCCTGCCGACACACATCACACTTCATGAACCACTACACCACGCTTCAACCCTTGCCCCGAATGCCGAACACTTTCAGGATGCCTGCAACCCGCACCTGAACAAGGATCAGCCCGATGTTTGCCGGATTCGTCAAAGACCAGCGCCACGTCAACGGCGTCGATATCGCCTACCGCCTCGGCGGCAGCGGCCCGGGGCTGTTGCTGTTGCACGGGCACCCGCAGACCCACGTGATCTGGCACAAGATTGCCGAGCAGCTGGCCGAGCATTTCACCGTGGTTGCCGCCGACCTGCGCGGTTATGGCGACAGCGCCCGACCGCCTGCCGATGAACTGCACCGCAACTATTCAAAACGCGAAATGGCCAGGGACAACCTCGAGTTGATGCAGGCCCTGGGCTTCGAACAGTTCGCCGTTCTGGCTCACGACCGTGGCGCGCGGGTCGCCCATCGTCTGGCCCTCGATCACCGCGCTGCGGTGCAGCGAATGATGCTGCTGGACATCGCCCCGACTCTGGCGATGTACACGCAGACCAACGAAGCGTTCGCCCGCGCCTATTGGCACTGGTTCTTCCTGATCCGCCCGGCGCCGTTGCCGGAAACCCTGCTCGAGGCCGATCCCGAGGCCTATCTGCGCAGCGTGATGGGCAGCCGCAGCGCCGGACTGGCGCCGTTCACCGAGCACGCGTTCGGCGAATACCTGCGCTGCCTGCAACGTCCCGGCAGCGCCCGGGGCATCTGCGAGGACTACCGCGCCAGCGCCAGCATCGACCTGGAACATGATCGTGCCGACCTCGCTGCCGGCAATCAGCTTGACCTGCCACTGCGGATACTCTGGGGCGCGGAAGGCACGGTCGGGCGCTGCTTCGATCCGCTCAAGGAATGGCAGCAAGTGGCGACCGACGTCACTGGCAAACCCCTGCCCGCCGGGCATTATCTGGCCGAAGAAGTGCCGGAACTGTTGCTCGCCGAAGCCCTGGATTTCCTGCGCTGAACCGAGCCCTGCGCGCCCGATGCTATGCTGGCGGCCTGTGCCGCCAGTGCTCATTCCAACATGTCCCAGAACAAACACCCCTTGCCCCTGCCCGAAGACCTGCGCGTGCTGCTGACCGTGATCCGCAAGAACGGTTTCGCCGCCGCCGCCGATGAACTGGGCCTGTCCCCGGCCTACGTCAGCAAACGCATCCAGATTCTCGAATCGACCCTCGGCACCCGCCTGCTGCACCGCACCAGTCGCCGCGTGTCGCTGACCGAGGACGGCGAGCGCGTGCAGCGCTGGGCCTTGCGCATTCTCGATGATTTCCAGCAACTGCACGACGATCTGGCCGACGCCCACGACAGCCCGCGCGGGCGTTTGCACATCTGCAGCAGTTTCGGTTTTGGCCGCAACCACGTAGCGCCTGCGATCTCGCTGCTGGCGGAACGGCACCCGCAATTGCAGATTCGCCTGGACCTGTTCGACCGCGCGGTGGATATCGTCAACGAGGGCTTCGATCTGGAAATCCGCGTCGGCGACGACCTGCCCGGCCAGCACATCGGCCGGCAACTGGTGAGCAATCGCCGGGTACTGTGTGCTGCGCCTGAGTACCTTGAACGCCGAGGCACACCGCAAACCCTGGAGGATCTGCAGCAACACGACTGCCTAGTGATCAAGGAGCGCGACAACGCCTTCGGCGTCTGGCATCTGGATTGTGACGGTACGCAGGCAAGCGTGCGGGTCAGTGGGCCGCTGTCTTCCAACAACGGCGAGATCGTCCTGCAATGGGCGCTCGACGGACGCGGCGTGTTACTGCGTTCATTGTGGGATGTGAAACCGTTGCTGGAACAGGGCCGACTGGTGCCGGTGCTGGCCGATTACAGCCAGAGCGCCAACGTCTGGGCGGTGTACCCGACGCGGCTGGCCAACTCCGGCAAGCTGCGGGCGTGTGTGGAGTTTTTGCAGGGGCATTTCAAGGATCTTTCTCTCTAGCCCAAACACTACAAAACCCTGTGGGAGCTGGCTTGCCAGCGAAGGCGTCAGCTCAGCCAATAGAAATGTCGGATGTGCTGGCCTCATCGCTGGCAAGCCAGCTCCCACAGGGTCAAAGGGGTGTCAGGTCAGCCATGGGTTGGCGGCCAGGTGTTCGCGCTCGAACGCCTCAATCTGCTCACGCCGCTGCAAGGTACTGCCAATCGCATCCAGTCCCAGCAACAGTGCAGTCTTGCGCAGGCCATCAATCTGGAAATCCAGCACCTCACCATCCGCCAGTCGGATCTGCTGCGCCTTAAGATCAACACTGATCTGCGCCGTGTCAGGCTGGCTGACCAACCGGCCAATGCGCTGCACCTGCGCCTCATCCAGAGTAATCAGCAACACCCCGTTGCGCTGGCAGTTGTCGTAGAAAATTCCGGCAAAGCTGCTGCCGATCAGCGCGCGAATGCCCATTTGTTGCAGCCCCCACACCGCGTGTTCGCGACTGGAACCGCAACCGAAATTCGCCCCGACCACCAGGAAACTCGCGCCCTGCCAGGCCGGTTGGTTCAACACGAATTCAGGGTTGGGCGTGCCGTCGGCGAGAAAGCGCAGATCGAAAAACAGCCCACGGTCCAGGCCCAGACGGTCGATGCCCTTGAGAAACTGCTTGGGCATGATCACGTCGGTATCGACGTTGGCCGCGAGCAGCGGTGCGGCCTGGCCGCTGACTTGAGTGAAGGGTTGCAGACTCATGGGCGCTTTCCAAAGTGGCGGATGTCAGTCAAATGGCCGCTGATCGCCGCGGCGGCAACCATCGCCGGGCTCATCAGGTGCGTGCGCGCGCCGGCGCCCTGCCGGCCTTCGAAATTGCGGTTGGTGCTGGAGGCGCAACGGTCGCCGGGCGCGAGCACGTCATCGTTCATCGCCAGGCACATCGAGCAGCCGGACTGGCGCCATTCAAACCCGGCGTCGATGAAAATCTGCGCCAGCCCTTCGGCTTCGGCCTGCGCACGGACCTCGCTGGAGCCAGGCACAATCATCGCCCGCACATGCCCGGCCACCCGCCGCCCGCGCACGACGCTGGCGGCGTCGCGCAAATCTTCGATCCGCGCGTTGGTGCAGGAACCGATAAAAGCGTGGCTGATGACGATATCGCGCAGCGCCATTCCCGCTTCCAGGCCCATGTATTGAAGGGCGCGGCGCATGTCCTGGCGCAGGATCGGATCGTCGATACTTTGCGGATCCGGCACCTGCGCGCCGATTGGCGCCACCTGATCCGGGCTGGTGCCCCAGGTCACCATCGGTTCCAGCAGGCTGGCGTCGAGGTGCACTTCGCGGTCGAACACGGCGCCGGGATCGCTGCGCAATTCACGCCATTTTTCCACGCCGTGCGCCCACCGTTCGCCTTGCGGTGCGCGGGGCTTGCCGTTGAGGTAGGCAAAGACTTTTTCGTCCGGCGCCATGAAGGCGCCCCGTGCGCCCGCCTCTACGGCCATGTTGCAAATGGTCATCCGCGCTTCGACGCTCAGCGCATCAATGGTCGAGCCGCAGAACTCGATCGCGTAGCCAGTGGCACCCGACGCACCGATGCGGCCGATCAGCGCCATGATCACGTCCTTGGACGTCAGCCCCGGTGCCAACTCGCCATCCACCGTCACGCGCATACTTTTCAGGCGCTTGTAGACCAGCGTCTGCGAGGCCAGCAGATGCTCGATTTCCGAGGTGCCAATGCCGAAGCCGAACGCCCCCAACGCCCCGTAAGTGGTGGTGTGGCTGTCGCCGGCGGCGATGACCATGCCCGGCAGGATGAAGCCCTGTTCCGGGGCGATCACATGTTCGATGCCCTGGCGCTTGTCGAGAATATCCAGCAGTTCGATGCCGAAGTCCCGGCAGTTTTCCGCCAGATACGACACCTGCCGCGCACCGCCCGCATCAGGCATCGCCGCCACCCGTTGCGGCGTGGTCGGATTGACGTGATCGACCACCGCCAGCGCCGTACCCGGCCGCCAGACCTTGCGCCCGGCGGCGCGCAGACCGCTGAACGCCTGAGGGCTGGTGTATTCGTTGATCACCTGGCGATCGATATACAACAGCACATGGCCCTGGTCGTCGAGGCGACACACGGTGTGCGAGTCGATATGTTTGTCATAGAGGGTTCTGGGGCTCATCAAGGCGCTCACTCAGGGAAATCCGGTGGTTTCCATCATAGGGAGCGCCGACCGGCCATCAATTGCCTGACAGTGAGAGCGGCATTCATGAATCGTGTTTGATCGGCTGATCCCCCCCTGTGGGAGCGGGCTTGCTCGCGAATGCGGTGGTTCAGTCAAAAAGGATGTCGACTGAGAGGACGCTTTCGCGAGCAAGCCCGCTCCCACAAGGGGTTGGTGGTGATTGGGGGAAGTGCGAAACATTTACTTTCATATAAGCCATCGGGATTTGCCCTGCTCATCCGTCCTATAGAGATGCAGGCCGTTCGCACAGGCAACAGCCACGACCGCGCCTTTCAGGCACACCCGCGCTGCGAAGCCCGTAGCCGCGTGCCCATTCATCGAATCAAGACGCGCAATCATGTCGAAGAAATCCCGTTCCAAACTGTGGTTCCTGGTGCATAGCTGGCTCGCGCTGCCGATCTGGTTTTTTGTCCTGATCGTCTGCGTCACCGGGACGCTGGCGGTGGTCAGCCAGGAAATCGTCTGGCTGGCCAACCCGCAGATGCGCGCCAGTCCGCCGGCGGACGATGCGCCGTTGCTCAGTTACGATCAGGTGCTGGCCGCGATCAAACAGGCCGAACCGCAGACGCTGGTGGAAAGCATCAGCCGCCCCGACGAGTCGCACTTCGCGCTGGATGTAGAGGTCAGCTACCCCGATGGCCGCTCGCAAACCGTCTACGTCAACCCCTACACCGGCGTGATTCAAGGCCCGGCGCCGGACTTCAACTTCAAGGCGTTCACCCGCGCACTTCACGGCTGGTGGCTGGTGCCGTTCACCAACGGCTACAGTTGGGGCTGGTATTTGGTGTCGTTCCTCGGCCTGCCAATGCTCGCTTCGCTGGTGACCGGGCTGGTGGTCTACAAGCGCTTCTGGAAAGGCTTCTTCAACCCCACCCTGCGCTTGCGCCACGGTGCGCGGATTTTCTGGGGCGACTTCCATCGACTGAGCGGCATCTGGTCGATCTGGTTCATCGCGGTGATTTCCATCACCGCCACCTGGTTTCTGATCCAGGCCTTTCTGTTCGATAACCAGGTGTCCATCACCACCGAGCCGATCATTCCGGCGATGGCCCGCGAGGACGTGCCGATGTCGGCCGACGCCGGCCCGCCGCCACGGATCAGCCTGGATCGCGCAGTGCAGATCGCCGAGCAGCAAATCCCCGGGCTGGAAGTCAGCTTCATCAGCCTGCCGGGCAATGCCTACAGCCACATGAGCGTCGGCGGGCGCGGCTGGTATCCGCTGATGTTCCAGACCGCCACGCTCAACCCGTACAACGGCGACATGGCGGCCTCGCGGCTGATTTCCGACCGCTCCTCACTGGAGTTCGTCACCGAGTCGATGCGCCCGTTGCACACCGGTGATTTCGGCGGGCTGTGGATCAAGCTGATCTGGTTCTTCTTCGGCCTGTTGCTGAGCATGATGGTCCTCAGCGGTCTGTTGATCTGGACCAAGCGCACCGCGCTGGCCACCGCCAACGCACTCAAGCGCGAAACCAAGAAGGCCCGCAGCAGCAACGTCAGCCGTGAACCGGCGGAGGTCAGCCTGTGAGCGCGTCGACCCGCACTTCCCAACCCTCGGCGCTCCAGCGGTTCTGGCTTAAGTGGCGCTTTCATCTGAATGTTTTGCTGCTGCTGATTCCGCTGGGCTTCATGCCCAAGTATTTCGCCGATGCCGCGCTGTTTCGCGGTGACGTCGGCCTTGGCGAGCACGAGATAGGCGAAATCCAGGTCGGCCCCTGGAGCTTGCGCCTGGCCGAGTTGCGCAACGAAGCGCCGCATCCCGATGGCCCCGCCGGTTACATGAAGGACTTCAACGCCGCCCTGTGCGACGCCTGCGTCGGCCAGGTCAAGGCCACGTACCTGCGCATCGGCAAGCCGCGCAGCCTGCGCGCCGCCGGAGTGATTTTCTTCGGTACCCCGTACCGCATGGGCGCGCAGTTGCCGGTGGCGGAGAAGACCAAGGCCGACGCCGAACTGTGGATCACCATGGAAGGCTGGGACGGCAGCCTGCACCAGGCCTCGATTCCCCTGAGCCAGGCCTCCCCCGCCACCATCGCCTGGCTGAACCAACAAGGAGCCAAACCATGAACCGCGCTCAACACCCTTCCCGCCTGCGGTTGCGCGCCGCATTGCTGCTGCTGTGCAGCGGCTTCAGCGCCGGCGCCCTGGCCCACAACCCGATGTGCGAATGCAAGGCTGTCGATGCCGAGCAGATCAAGTGCACCGGCGGCTTCTCCGACGGCAGTGGCGCGCCGGGGGTGACCCTGGATGTGATCGGTTACGACGAAACCATTCTGGTGCCGGGCAAGCTCGGCGCTGATTCGAGCCTGACGTTCAAGAAACCCGCGGCCGAGTTCTATGTGCTGTTCGACGCCGGCCCCGGCCACGTCGTGGAAATCGACCAAGCCGACATCGAGGCCCCATGAGCACGCCCACCACCCAAGTCGTACGTCCGGCCGGCGCCGGGCATGAAACCCTCAATGTGCTGCTGTTGTGTTTGCTGATCCTCGCGGTCGCCGGCTCTGTGGTGGCGTGGCGCGGGGTGTCCCATGAACCGGAGCCGGTCGCCAGCCATCAGCTCGATGCACGGCGCGACCTGAGTGCCGCCGAGCAAGGCATCTATGCCGACCTGCGGGTGACCCTCGACGAAATCCGCCTGCTGCGTGAAGAACAGCAAAGCCTGCCGACCCCGCAAACCCTGGCGGAAGAGGGTTTCGCCCCATTCGCGCAGGACGCCAGTTCGGTCAGCCGTGGCGGTCATGCCTGGCAACTGCTGGCGGACACAGCCTATTTCGGCCACAGCCAGTCGCCCGCCGTCGCCGGTTCGTTCGTGATGTTGCTGAGCGCCGACGCCACTGCCGCGCCGGACATCTGGCTCAACCGCAGCGCCGATCTGCAGACGCCCGCCGAGCTGAGCGACGCCGCGCTGTCCGCCGCTGGTTGGAAACAGATCGTCGCGCAGTTCGATGCCGGCGTGACCCGCGAGCATCGCCACTGAACCTTCGCCTTCACCCGAGAGAAGACCGCTTGCCCATGCTTATTTTCCTGACTCGCCGTCCCCTCCTGCGCACCCTGCTGTTAGGCCTGTGCGCGTGCCTGCTGAGCCCGCTGGCCAGCGCCGATCCGGGCAAACGCCTGCGCATCGGCATCACCCTGCATCCGTATTACAGCTATGTGGCGAACATCGTCGGCGACAAGGCCGATGTGGTGCCGCTGATTCCCGCCGGTTTCAACCCGCACGCCTACGAGCCGCGTGCCGAAGACATCAAGCGCATCAGCGGGCTGGACGTGATCGTGCTCAATGGCGTCGGCCATGACGACTTCGCCGACCGGATGATCGCCGCCAGCGAAACGCCGAACATCAAGACCATCGAAGCCAACGAAAACGTGCCGCTGCTGGCGGCCACCGGTACCGCGGCGCGCGGCGCCGGCAAAGTGGTCAACCCGCACACGTTCCTGTCGATCAGCGCCTCGATCGCTCAGGTCAACAACATTGCCCGCGAGCTGGGCAAACTCGACCCGGACAACGCCAAGACCTACACCCAGAACGCCCGCGCCTACGGCAAACGCCTGCGGCAGATGCGCGCCGATGCGCTGGCCAAACTGACTCAGGCACCGAACGCCGAACTGCGCGTGGCCACGGTGCATGCGGCCTACGACTATCTGTTGCGCGAATTCGGCCTGGAAGTGACCGCCGTGGTCGAGCCGGCCCACGGCATCGAACCGAGCCCGAGCCAGTTGAAAAAGACCATCGACCAACTGCGCGAACTTGACGTGAAGGTGATCTTCTCCGAGATGGACTTTCCTTCCACCTACGTCGAGACCATCCAGCGCGAGTCAGGGGTGAAGCTGTACCCGCTGTCGCACATTTCCTATGGCGAATACACCGCCGACAAGTATGAAAAGGAAATGACCGGCAACCTCAACACCGTGGTGCGGGCGATTCAGGAGTCCGGGGCATGACAGCAAAAGAAACCCTTTCTGACACCCATCAATCCCCTGTGGGAGCGGGCTTGCTCGCGAAGGCGTCCTGTCCGTCAGCATCATTATTGAATGAACCATCGCATTCGCGAGCAAGCCCGCTCCCACAAGTGACCGGCAACCTCAACACCGTGGTGCGGGCGATTCAGGAGTCCGGGGCATGACAGCAAAAGAAACCCTCTCTGACACTCATCAATCCCCTGTGGGAGCGGGCTTGCTCGCGAAGGCGTCCTGTCCGTCAGCATCATTATTGAATGAACCACCGCATTCGCGAGCAAGCCCGCTCCCACAAGGGGTAAATGGGCCGACTGTGGATTTTGCGCAAGTCTCTCTGACCCTCGGGCGCACCACGATCCTCGACAAGGTCACCTTCCAGGTCCAGCCCGGCCACGTGCACGCACTGGTCGGCCCCAACGGCGGCGGCAAGAGTTCGCTGATCAAGACCCTGCTCGGGCAGATGCCGCATCAGGGTCAACTGAGCCTGCACTGGCCCGGCCAACCCGGCGTCATCGGCTACGTGCCGCAGGCGCTGGAGTTCGATCGCGGCCTGCCGATGACCGTCGACGATTTCATGGCCGCCATGTGCCAGCGCCGCCCGGCGTTTCTCGGCTTGAGCAAGCATTACGCCAAGGCCATCGGCGAGGCGCTGGAACGGGTCGGCATGCAGGACAAACGCAAACGGCGCATGGGCGCGTTGTCCGGTGGCGAGCGTCAGCGTGTACTACTCGCCCAAGGCCTGATCCCGGCCCCGCAATTGCTGGTGCTGGATGAGCCGATGTCGGCCCTCGACGACGCCGGGATCCAGGTGTTCGAACGCCTGCTCGGCGACTGGCGCGCCGCCGGTATCACCGTACTGTGGATCGAGCACGATCTGGAAGCGGTCAAGCGCCTGGCCGACCGGGTCACCGGTCTCAACCGCCGCGTGCTGTTCGACGCCACGCCACAACAGGCGCTGACTCCGGAACGCCTGTTGAGTCTGTTTTCCACCCATCCACGGAGCGCGGTCTGATGAGTTACGAAGCCTTTCGTTTGATGGTTCAGGGCTGGGCGTCGTCGGGTTACCTGCCCGAGGCGCTGGCCTACGGATTTGTGGTCAACGCGCTGCTTGCCGGCCTGTTGATCGGCCCGGTGCTCGGCGGCCTCGGTACGCTGGTGGTGGTCAAGCGCTTTGCGTTTTTCTCCGAAGCGGTCGGGCACGCGGCGCTGACCGGCGTGGCCATCGGCATTCTGCTCGGCGAACCCTACACCGGGCCGTACGGCAGCCTGTTCGGCTACTGCCTGTTGTTCGGCATCCTGCTCAACTATCTGCGTAACCGCACCGGCCTGGCGCCGGACACCCTGATCGGCGTGTTCCTCTCGGTGTCGCTGGCCCTCGGCGCGAGCCTGCTGCTGATTCTGGCCGGCAAGATCAACGTGCACATTCTGGAGAACGTGCTGTTCGGTTCGGTGCTGACGGTCAACGGCAACGACTTGCTGGTGCTGGCCATCGTCGGTTCGCTGGTCATGGCGCTGGCGCTGCCGTTGTACAACCGGATCATGCTGGCCAGTTTCAACCCGCAACTGGCGGCGGTGCGCGGCGTCGCGGTGAAGACCCTGGATTACCTGTTCGTGATTCTGGTGACGCTGATCACCGTCGCGGCGGTGAAGGTCATCGGCGCGATCCTGGTCGGTGCACTGCTGGTGATTCCGGCGGCGGCCGCGCGTTTGCTCAGCCAGTCGCTCAAGGGCTTCTTCTGGTGCTCGGTGCTGATTGCCACTGTCAGCACCCTGTGCGGAATTCTCGCGCCGATCGTGTTCGATCTGCCGATCCCGTCCGGCGCCGCGATCATCCTGGTCGCCGGCATTGCCTTCGCCCTCGCCGCCATTGCGCGCGGGGTTGTCCCGAGTCTGAAAGGGAACCTTGGATAAATGACTTTCTCACTGCGAACACTGACCTTGGCCATGGCCCTGTGCGGCGTGGTCGGCAGCCCGTTGCTGGCGGCTGAAAACCCTCAACCGTTGCGCGTGCTGGCCTCGTTGCCCATCACTTACGGCCTCGGCGAAGTGCTGCTCAAAGGCACCGACGTCAGCCTCGAGCGCGCGGCCCCGGCAAATCTGCCAGGCAGTCGTCAGACTGCGTACTTCACTGGTCGCGGCGCTCCGGCGCTGGGCAAACTGGCGAGCAATGCCGACGCGGTGATCGGCGTGCGTTCGCTGTGGGCGGATGATCCGCTGTACCCGATCGCGCGGCGCAGCAACATTCGCATCGTTGAAGTCGATGCGGCGCGCCCGGTCGATGGCGCCCTGCCGGGGATTGCCGTGCAGCCGGGGCTGAAGGTCGATGGCTTGAACAGTCAGCCATGGCTGGCGAGCAATAACATGGGTCGGATGGCCGACGTGATGGCGGCGGATCTGGTGCGTCTGGCGCCGTCGGCCAAACCGAAAATCGAGGCCAATCTGGCGGCGCTGAAACAGCGCCTGCTCAAGCTCAGCGCCGACAGCGAAGCGCGCCTGGCCGAGGCTGACAACCTGAGCGTGATGAGCCTGAGCGATCACTTCGGTTACCTGATCGGCAGTCTGAACCTGGAGCTGATCGGCCAGGACCCACGGCCTGATGCCGAATGGACAGCCGAGGATCTGAAGAAACTCACGGCGACGCTCAAGGACAACGACGTGGCGCTGGTGCTGCATCATCGCCAGCCGTCGGAAGCGGTGAAGGCGGCGATTGCCGAATCAGGAAGTCGCCTGCTGGTGTTGAGCACCGATGCGGCAGATCCGGTGGCGGAGCTGGAGGGGAATGTGGATTTGCTGCTCAAGGGGTTGAGCGGCGGGCCTTCGGCCTAAGGTCAAAAGATCGCAGCCTTCGGCAGCTCCTACACGGGAATATCTACACCCTGTAGGAGCTGCCGCAGGCTGCGATCTGTTGAAGACCATGAAAAAACCCGCTGCCTGTCACCAGTCCAGCGGGTTTGTTTTTGGCCGATAACTTACTGAGCCGCCGCCTGCCCTTCCATCTTCTGGCGCAGGCTGAGCGGGCGCATGTCGGTCCAGACTTCTTCGATGTAGGCCAGACATTCCTTCTTCAGGCCGCTCTTGCCCACGGTGCGCCAGCCTTCCGGCACGGCTTTGTAATCCGGCCAGATCGAATATTGCTCTTCGTGGTTGACCACGACCTGAAAGAGGATGTCCTCGCGGTCGAATACTGACGTCATGCTGTTTCTCCATCGTTGTAAGGGTGGGCTGCACCCGGAATGCAGCCGGGTATGTAGAAAGAACGTTCGGCGCGGCGAAAAATTTACTCGGCGGCGGTGGCAGCGGCCAAGGCCCGGCCAAAGATCTCGGCAACGCGGTCGATTTCGGCGGCGCTGATCACCAGCGGCGGCAGGAAGCGCACGACCGCGCCATGCCGACCACCCAGTTCCAGAATCAGCCCACGCTTGAGGCATTCACGCTGCACCAGAGGGGCCAGACGGGCAAAGGCCGGCGGATGACCGAGCGCATCCGGCGTACCGTTCGGGTCAACCAGCTCAACACCGAGCATCAGGCCACGCCCGCGAATGTCGCCCAGTTGCGGGAAGTCGCGTTGCAGGATGCGCAGGTGTTCGCTCAGGCGTTCGCCCATGGCCGCAGCGTGTTCGCAGACCTTGTGTTCAAGCAGATAACGCATCACCGCGGAACCGGCGGCCATCGCCATCTGATTACCGCGGAACGTACCGGCGTGGGCGCCAGGTTGCCAGGTGTCGAGCCAGTCGCGATAGACCACCACCGCCAGCGGCAGGCTGCCGCCGATGGCTTTGGACAACACCACCACGTCCGGGACGATGCCGGCGTGTTCGAAGGCAAACATCTTGCCGGTACGGGCGAAACCGCTCTGGATCTCGTCGACGATCAGTGCCACGCCTGCCTTCTCGGTGATTCGGCGCAAGCCGCGCAGCCACTCGATGTCGGCCGGGATCACCCCGCCCTCGCCCTGCACCGCTTCGACAATCACCGCTGCCGGCAACTGCACGCCGGCTTCGGGATCGTTGAGCAGGTTTTCCAGATAACTCAGGTTGGCTTTCACCCCGGCCGCGCCGCCGAGGCCGAACGGGCAACGGTAGTCATAAGGGAACGGCATGAATTGCACACCGTTGCTGAGCAAGGCACCCAACGGCTTTTTCGGCCCCAGGCTACCCATCAGGCTCAACGCGCCCTGGCTCATGCCGTGATAACCGCCGGAGAACGACAGCACGGTGCTGCGCCCGGTGACGGTGCGCACCAGCTTCAACGCGGCCTCCACCGCATCGGTGCCGGTCGGGCCGCAGAACTGGATTTTCGCCTCGGCCGCCAATGCCGGCGGCAGCAAACCGAACAGGTCCTGGACGAACTGATCCTTGACTGGCGTGGTCAGGTCGAGGGTGTGCAGCGGCAGCTCATCGGCGAGCACTTGCTGGATCGCCTCGATCACCACCGGGTGGTTATGCCCCAGCGCCAGGGTGCCGGCACCGGCCAGGCAGTCGATGAAGGTCCGGCCTTCGACATCCTCGACGTACAGGCCCTTGGCGCGCTTGAGGGCCAGCGGAATGCGCCGCGGATAACTGCGGGCGTTGGATTCCTGCTGGCTCTGCCGGGCCAGCAGTGGCGATTCGTTGAACTGATACAGGGTTTCGGCCGGCGCGGAGGCGATCCGGGCCGACGACTCTTCGATAAGGCTGGTGGCGACTGACATCTCTCGACCCCTCAATACGCTATGGATAGTGACCAAAACAGCACACCGCACAGGTGCGCGTTCCGGTCGCGGGGCGCACATGCAGGTTTTCCTGTTCTGGAAACGCTTAAGCGCGGCGAGGATTTAGACCCTTGATCGAGTTGTCAGTCGGGCACCGCCAATGGCTTGTGCAGCGCAACCCGTCGCAGGCCTTGATTGGTGCAGGCTGGCGCCAACTCGCGGTAGCCCAGATGCCGGTAAAAAGCCGCGCCGATACCGGTGCTGGCGACGCTCGCCTGCGCCACACCACGAATTCGCAACCAGCCTTCGAGGTCCGCCATCAGGGCGCGCCCTGCACCCCGGCGAAACCATTCCGGCTGCACGTGGCAAAACCAGACGTCACCGCTGTCCGCCGCCATACCGACGCCCACCGGCTTGCCCTGTAACAAGGCGGTGTTCAGATAGAAATGCGGGTCGGCAAGCTGTGCGCTGATGACGTCGACGGATTGCCGGTCAAGCCAGCGCCTGACCCGTTGCGGATCGTTGCGGTGTTCGAGCGCACAACCGACGCGTATCGAGCGCTCGATGATGCGGCTGATAAGGCCGGCGTCGGCCGGTCTGGCCGGGCAAATACAGATCGGTGCTTCCATGGCGCGTTCCCTCAATCCATTGAGTCAGAGCAGTCCCGACCTTAACGCCGGGGCTGGCGAATCACCAATGCAGAGAAGTTACATTTGATGTGCCACATCCCAAACCCCTGTAGGAGCTGCCGCAGGCTGCGATCTTTTGATTTTTTTTTCAAGATCAAGATCAAAAGATCGCAGCCTGCGGCAGCTCCTACAGGGGAGGGTCAGACGGGTTGCAGCGGCATGGTCAGTTCGACGCGCAGCCCATCCGCGCGGCTGTCGAAATGCAGGCTGCAGGCGCAGCGTTGGACGATGGCTTGCACGATGGCCAGGCCGAGGCCGCAGCCGGTGCTCTGGCCGTTGCGCCAGAAGCGTTGGGTCAGGTGCTGCAGATCTTCTGCCGCAATTCCGGGCCCATGGTCGCGCACCACAAAACGCGCGCGCTGGCCGACGGTTTCCAGGCTCAATTCCACGCTGGCGTCGGCCGGGGTATGGCGCAGGGCGTTGTCGAGCAGATTGCGCAACGCGGCAATCGACAGCACCGCCGGCATTTGCACCGGCGCATTGGAGAGCTGCCTGGGCAATTGCAGCTTGATGCGCTGACGCTCGCCGCCGGCCGCATCCTGCATCGCCAGTTTCGCCACCTGCTCGGCGCTGCACTGCACGCCGTCATCGAACGACAGACTGCCCTCGACCCGCGCCAGCAACAGCAATTGCTCCAGGGTGCGGTGCATGCGGTCGGCGCCCTCCTCGGCCCGCGCCAACGACTGATCGCGGGCACTGCCTTCGGTCATGCGCGCCACTTGCAGGTGGGTCTTGATCGCCGTCAGCGGGCTGCGCAGTTCGTGGGCGGCGTCACCGGTCAGGCGGCGTTCACGCTCGATGGTCTTGCCGATGCGCTGGAACAGCTGGTTTTGGGTATCGAGCAGGGGTTTGAGTTCGCTGGGAAACGACTGCAACTGCAACGGCTCAAGCGAGTCGGCATTGCGCCGCATCAAGGCTTCGCGCAGTCGATTGAGCGGCGCCAGGCCCTGACCGATGCCCAGCCACAACAGGCACAGGCAGCCGAGCAGTGCCACGCCGACCGGCACCGAGGCCGCCAGCAGGATCGACATGTTCAGGGCTTCGCGCTCGATCTGCCGATCCGCCGTGGTGATCCGCACATCGCCTCGGGCCAGGGTAAAACTGCGCCACGGCGCGCCGTCGATCATCTGGTCATGGAAGCCCATCTTTTCCGCTTCCAGGGTCTGCTCGGGGCTGCTGTGGCTACGGGCCAGAATCTCCCCACGCAGCGAACTGACCTGACAGGCCATGCCACCGGGAATGTTCAGTTGTTCGGCACTGAAATGAGTGCCCTCGCCCTTGCTCGGCAGCGCCGGCAGTTGCTCCAGCAGCCCGGCGACCATGCGCGCCGACGCCACCAGTCGCTGGTCGAGGGAAAACATCATCTGATTGCGCAAGTCGCTGAGCATCCACGCCGCGGCCAGCGCCCAGATCAGGGCGAACGCGGCGCCGAGGGTCAGACTCAGGCGCAGACGCAGACTCATCACTTCTGTTGTTCTCCACCATCGGCCGGCCCGAGGCGATAACCCAGACCACGTACGGTTTCGACGATGCCCTTGCCCAGCTTGCTGCGCAGGTGATGGATATGCACGTTCAGCGCGTTGCTCTCCAACTCGTCATTGAAACCGTAGACGCTGTCCTTCAACTGCTCGGTGGACAACACCCGGCCACGGTTGTGCAGCAGGGCCTGCAACAACGATTGCTCGCGGCGCGACAGGTCCACCGGTTGCCCGGCCAGGGTGGTTTCGCGGCTGCTTGGATCGTAGGTCAGCGCGCCATGTTCGATCAGGTTGACGCTGCGTCCGGCAACCCGGCGTAGCAGGGTTTGCAGACGGGCGAACAATTCACGCAGATCGAACGGTTTGAGCAGGTAATCGTCAGCCCCGGCTTGCAAGCCATCGACCCGGTCGGTCACCGAGTCGCGCGCGGTCAGGATCAGCACCGGAATCTCCAGGCCCTGCTGACGCAGTTGTTGCAGCAACTTGAGGCCATCTTCGTCGGGCAGGCCGAGATCGAGCACCATCACGTCGAATTCGGCAACCTTGAGCATCGCCCGCGCTTTCGAGGCGGTGTTGACGTGCTCGACCGTCAGGCCCTGCGCCGTGAGACCGGCAACGATACCGCTGGCGATCAGTTCATCGTCTTCGCAAACCAGTACGTGCATGATCAGTCCCGTAGAAAAAAGCCGATTAGGCCGTTGGCCGATTAAGCTGACATTATGGCGCCCAACGCCACAGCGACAAGGGCGTGACGGTTAATCATCGGTTAATCGCCATCCACCATTGTGCCCACACTTGCACAGGGACAAGGCTCCTCCATGCGTCATTTTTTTCTTTTGTTTGCACTGCTGATCTCCGGCCTGGCCCAGGCGGGGAATAATCCATTCGAGACCAAGCCGGATTTCCTGCCGGTCGACAAAGCCTTCGTGCTCACCTCCGAACGCCTTGAGTCCGGGGAAACCCAGCTGTTCTGGCAGATCACCGACGGCTATTACCTGTACCAGAAACGTCTGAAATTCGACGGTTTGACGGCCGAGCAACAGCCGACGTTGCCCGAGGGCGAGTCGCACAGTGACGAGTTCTTCGGTGAACAACCGGTGTATCGCCAGGGGCTGGAAGTGAAAGTCCCGGCCTCGGCCAGCGGTCAGATCAAGGTCAGTTACCAAGGCTGCGCCGATGCCGGTCTGTGTTATCCGCCGCAAACCCGGGTGATCGACCTGGGCGGCAAAGCAACGCCAACGGCCAGTACTGAAGCACCGGACCAGGCCCTGGCCAGCAGCCTGCAACAACGGGCGCTGGGCTGGAGCCTGCTGGTGTTCTTCGGCCTCGGCCTGTTGCTGGCGTTTACCCCGTGTTCGTTGCCGATGCTGCCGATTCTGGCGGGCATGATTGTCGGTAGCGGCGCCACCCCACGCCGTGGTTTCGCCCTGGCCAGCAGCTATGTGATCTGCATGGCGCTGGTGTATGCGGCCATGGGGGTAATCGCCGCGCTGGTCGGCGCCAACCTGCAAGCGTGGCTGCAAAATCCATGGCTGCTCGGCGCGTTTGCGGCGGTGTTCGTGGTGCTGGCGTTGCCGATGTTCGGCTTCTTTGAATTGCAGTTGCCGGTGGCCTTGCGAGATCGCCTTGAGCACGCCTCGCGCAGTCGCAGCGGTGGCAGCCTGATCGGTGCCGGGGTGCTCGGTGCGTTGTCCGGTCTGCTCGTCGGTCCGTGCATGACCGCGCCGCTGGCCGGCGCCTTGTTGTACATCGCCCAAAGCGGCAATGCGCTGCACGGTGGCTTGATTCTGTTCGCACTGGGCATCGGTATCGGTGTGCCACTGTTGCTGCTGGTGACCGTGGGCAATCGCTTCCTGCCCAAACCCGGCGCGTGGATGAATCTGCTCAAGGGCATCTTCGGTTTCCTGTTCCTCGCCACCGCACTGCTGATGTTGCGCCCGGTGCTGGACGCCTCGTTGTGGCTGGGCCTGTGCGGCGCGCTGCTGCTGATCGCCGCGTTCTGTGCCTGGAAGCAATCTGAGGGTTTCGGCCGGGTCGCCCAGGTGTTCGGCGCCAGTTCGTTGCTGCTCGGTCTGTGGGGCAGCCTGCTGCTGATCGGTGCTGCCGGTGGCAGTGACGATCCGTATCAGCCATTGCAGGTCTACAGCGCCGGCCGGGTCGCCAGCGCCACGCCGAGCGGGCATGAGGCGTTCACCACGATCAAGGATCCCGCAGCCCTGCAGCGCGAACTGGATAGCGCCAAGGCTCAGGGCCAGTGGGTGCTGCTCGATTACTACGCCGACTGGTGCGTGTCATGCAAAGTCATGGAGAAACAGGTGTTCGGCAAGGACAAGGTCATGCAGGCGCTGAGCGATGTGCGCCTGCTGCGCCTCGACGTCACTGCCGACAATGCCGCCAGCCGCGAGTTGCTTGGCCGCTACAAAGTCCCGGGGCCACCGAGTTTTGTCTGGATCGGCACTGATGGCGAAGAGCGGCGCAGCCAGCGCATCACCGGTGAGGTCGATGCCGAGACGTTCCTGCAACGCTGGACCACCACTCGAGACGCCAACTAATGCTGACGTTCACCCTCGGCACCTTCGCCATCGCGCTTAACCACCTGCTGCTGATCAGTGCCTTGGCGCTGGCGACCTTTGTC
Source organism: Pseudomonas sp. NPDC087803 (assembly GCF_044742995.1). Taxonomy (NCBI): domain Bacteria; kingdom Pseudomonadati; phylum Pseudomonadota; class Gammaproteobacteria; order Pseudomonadales; family Pseudomonadaceae; genus Pseudomonas; species Pseudomonas sp. NPDC087803. Next base: position 85,057 of record NZ_JBIUVO010000008.1, on the reverse strand, counting down.
GGCTGGCGGGTGGCCAAGCGTGGCGGTGATAACCCCGAGTCAGCGCTGTTCAGCCTGTTCCTGTTGGGCATGCTTGCGGCGCGCGTGGCGTTTGTCGCCCTGTATTGGGGGCACTATCGCAACGACCCGTGGCAGATCATCGACCTGCGCGACGGCGGTTTCCTCGCCTGGCCGGGGGTGATCGTGCTGCTGCTCGCTGCGCTCTATCGCGGCTGGCGTCGCCCCGGCCTGCGTCGGCCACTGGGTTTTGGTGTGGCCAGCGGTGTGCTGTTCTGGTTGTTGGCGACCCTGTCACTGAACATCTACGAACAAGGTACGCGCCTGCCGGAGATCACCCTGCGCAACGCCGCCGGGGAGACCATCCAGCTCAGCGACTATCAGGGCGGTCCGTTGGTGATCAACCTGTGGGCAACCTGGTGCCCGCCGTGCCGACGCGAAATGCCGGTGCTGGAAAACGCTCAACAACAACGCCCGGACCTGACCTTTCTGTTCGTCAATCAGGCCGAAAGCATGCAAAGCGTGGCGACCTTTCTCGAAACCCAAGGCCTGAGCCTGAACAACGTGCTGTTCGACCGCAGCGGGCGACTGGGTCAGGCCGTGGGTTCCATGGCGTTGCCGACTACGCTGTTCTATAGCCCTGACGGTCGCTTGCTGAGCAGCCACCTGGGCGAACTGTCGAACGCCAGCCTGGCCCGCGCCCTGGAAAACTTCGACATCCCGAATCCAACCGCCGCACCGGCCACCTCTGCAAGGAAACTGCCATGCCCCGCCTCCGCCACCTGCTGACGCTGACTCTGGGCACTGCCCTGCTGCACCTGCCGTCGGTTCAGGCCGCCGAAGAATTGCCCGCCGCGATCAAGCAGATCGAAGCCAAGGGCGCGAAAATCGTCGGCCAGTTCGACGCGCCGGACGGCTTGCGCGGTTATGCAGCGCAGTACCAGAACCGTGGCATGGCGCTGTACCTGACGCCGGACGGTCAGCACGTGCTGCTGGGCAATCTGTACGACGCCGACGGCAAGGACCTGAGCAGCGAGCCGCTGCAGAAACTGGTTTACGCGCCGATGTCCAAGGAAATCTGGGGCAAGTTCGAAGCCAGCAACTGGATTCAGGACGGCAACAAGGATGCACCGCGCACCGTGTACCTGTTCAGCGATCCGAACTGCCCCTACTGCAACATGTTCTGGGAACAGGCGCGGCCATGGGTCAAGGCCGGCAAGGTGCAGTTGCGGCACATCATGGTCGGGATCATTCGCGAAGACAGCCCGGCAAAATCCGCGGCGCTGCTGGCGGCGAAAGATCCGGCCAAGGCCCTGGAAGATCACGAGAAAGCCGGCAAGGCCAGCACGCTCAAGCCATTGAAAGACATTCCGGCGGCGGTCCAGGCCAAACTGGCGGCGAACACGCAGTTGATGGAAGACCTGGAATTGCAGGCGACACCGGCGATTTTCTACATGGATGACAAGGGTGAACTGCAACAGCAGCAAGGGGCGCCTTCACCGGAGAAACTGGCGAAGATTCTCGGGCCAAAGTGAGTCCGGCTTCTTTATTGCCTGATCGGGCCTCTTCGCGAGCAAGCCCGCTCCCACAGGGATCACCGCGGTCACTGTGGGAGCGGGCTTGCTCGCGAAAAGAACGATGACACGGTTTAACGGTTGCGCTCAGCCAAAAAGGTAAACAACACCTCGCTCACAAACTGCGGGTTCTCCAGACTGGAGATATGCCCCGCCTCCGGCACCAGCACCCACGGGCAGCCGATCAGCTCGGCCATTTCCTTGGCTTCCGACGGCGGTCGCGGTTTGTCCTGATCGCCGCACAGCACCAGGGTGGTTGCGGCATTCAATTCGCCCAGACGTGGTAACAGATCATCCCGGCTGAAGGTGATACGCCCCATCGGCACAATGCTTTCGCGCAGGCGATCCGCGGTGTACGCCGCCAGTTTGGCGCGGAAGTCCTGATACAGCGCCGACTGTGGATCAATGCCCGGGCGGAAGAAGATCGGCACCACGATGTCGAGCAACTGTGGCGCAATCTCGCCGCTTTCCTCGATTTGCTTGAACAGCGAGAAATAGTATTGACGGGTAGGCTCAGGCTCGACGCCGAGGTAGGTGTCGAGCAGCACCAGACCGTTGATCCGCTGCGGTGCCGACAAGGCCAGCCGCGCGCCCCACATGCCGCCGACCGACAGCGCCGCCAGCGTGATCCGTTCGATCTGCAGATGATCGAGCAAGGCCTCGACCTGTCGCGCAATGTCATCCAGCGACGTGGTGCCTGCCGGCAAACGCCCGGACTCGCCGTGGCCCCACAGGTCCAGGGCGATCACCCGGTAGTGCGGCGACAGCGCAGCGATCTGCGGCGCCCACATCGCCGTGTCCCACAGATAACTGCCGGCCAGCAACACGGCCGGGCCGGTGCCTTGATCAATGTAGTGCAGCGCTTGTCCGTCAACTGTGAAGAAAGGCATCGACCACCCTCGCGACAAAAAAGAGAACCGGCAGACTGAGCTGCCGGTTGTTGATCGTCAACCCTGGATATGTACGTGAATATGCCGGTTTATTTGTGTTGAATTCACTGACGCTTTCGCGAGCAAGCCCGCTCCCACAGGTTCTACGGTGAACACAAAACATGTGGACACATTGATCACTGTGGGAGCTGGCTTGCCAGCGAAGGGGCCGTAACAGACGCTGAAGATTACAAACCTTCCAGCTCCGCCATCAGATCATTCAAGCGATCCACCTTCTCCTCGGTCATGTCACTCGCCGCCAGGCCTTCGATGTACTCGGCCAGTTCCTGCACCGTGCTGCACTCGAACATCGCCCGCAGCGGCACATCGCGTTGCAGGGTTTTCTGCACCCGCGAGGCGATCTGCGTGGCCAGCAACGAATGCCCGCCCAGTTCGAAGAAGTTGTCACGCACGCCGACCTTGTCGACCTTGAGCACTTCTGCCCAGATATCGGCCAGGGTCTGCTCCAGTTCGTTGCGCGGGGCCAGGTAGTCCTGGCTCTGCAACTGACCGATCTCCAGCGCCGGCAAGGCCTTGCGGTCGAGTTTGCCGTTGGCGTTGTGCGGCAACTGATCCAGCCACAACCAGTGCAGCGGCACCATGTATTCCGGCAGTTCGCTGCGCAGGCGTTGCTTGATCCGCTCCAGACGTTCGCTCGGGTTGAGCGCCGAATCCGCCGCCACCAGATAGCCGACCAAGTGCTTGCCATTCACACCTTCCTGCACGCCGACCGCCGCATCGCGGACTTCCGGTTGTTCGTGCAGACGCGCTTCGATTTCACCCAGTTCAATGCGGTAACCGCGAATCTTCACCTGATGATCGACCCGGCCGACGTACTCCAGCACCCCGTCACTGCGCCGCCGCGCGAGGTCACCGGTGCGATACAGACGCTCGCCCGGCGCGCCGAACGGGTTCGGCACAAATACCGGCGCGGTGCGCAGCGGATCGCTGACGTAACCGCGACCGACACCGGTCCCGGCAACGCACAACTCACCCACCGCGCCCAACGGCACCAGTTCCAGCGCGCCATCGACCAGGTACAGCAAGTTGTTGTCGGTCGGCGTACCGATCGGCAAGTAACTGCCGCGAGTCGAGGCCAGATCGACGCGGAAGAACGCCACGTCATCGGAGCATTCCGCCGGGCCGTAAGCGTTGACCAGTCCGATGTCCGGGTAACGCAGCAGCCACTGGTGCGCCAGTTCCGGTGGCATCGCTTCACCGGTCGGCAGCATCCAGCGCAGGCCGTCGAGGCTCAGGCGATCAGAAGCGAGCATGCCCTGAATCAGCGACGGCACGCTCTCGAGCACGGTGATGCCCTGCGCCTGTACATGCACCAGCAAGCCTTGCGGATCATGGGCGATGGTATTCGGCACGATGTCTACCCGCGCACCGAACAAAGGCGCGGCGAGGAACTGCCAGACCGAAATGTCGAAGCTTTGCGAGGCGGTCTGCGCGATCACGTCGGCATCCGTCAGTTTCAGGTACGGCACCTTGCTCAACTGGTTGTTGAGCATGCCGCGCTGCTCGACCATCACGCCTTTCGGCAACCCGGTCGAACCCGAGGTGTAGATCACGTACGCCAGGTTGTCCGGACCGCTGTGGATACCGAGGTTTTCCGCGCTAGTCGCAGCAGCCTGAATCTCCTCCCAGACCAACAGCCGTGGACGGTTGGCGCAGCTGAATTCATCGAGCAAGGTCTGTGCCTGTTCGCGGCAGGCTTCGCTGCACACCAGCACCGGCGTGCGGCTCAGCTCGATGATGCGTTGCAGGCGCTGGCTCGGCAGGCCCGGATCCAGCGGCAGGTAGCCGGCACCGGCCTTGAAGCTGCCGATGATCATGCCCAGCAGGTCGAGATTACGCTCGGCCAGCAATGCCACCGGTTGATCCATCTGCACCCCGGCCGCAACCAGTGCATGACCGAGGCGGTTGGCGTTGTGGTTGAGCGCGGCATAGCTCAGTCGCTGATCGAGGCACGTGGCGGCGATGCGCTGCGGATGCGCCGCGACCTGCGCTTCGAACAGCGCCACGTAGCTCTGCTCCAGCGGATAATCGTGGGCGCTCTGATTGCAGCCGTGCAGCAGGAAGTCCTGTTCTTCGGCACCCAAAAGCGGCAGGTCAGCCATGTCGCCGTGGAAACCCTCGACCAGCGCCAGCAGCAAGCGCTTGAACTCGCCGAGCATACGTTCGATGGTCGACTCGTCGAAGTAACGCTGGTCATACGACAGGTGCAGACCGAGGTCATCGCCCGGGTAGCACACCGCCGTCAGCGGGAAGTTGGTATGGGTTCGACCCGAATCCGAAGTCGCATTGAGGCTCTGCGCACGGTCCAGCACCGAGACTTCCACCGGGGCGTTTTCGAACACGAACAGGCTGTCGAACAGCGGCTGGCCTTTCGGCAGTTCGCTCTGCTCCTGGATGTTCACCAGCGGCAGGTATTCGTATTCGCGCAGTTGCATGTTGCTGTCGAGCAGAGCGCTCAGCCACTGCCGCACAGTGGCGCGCTGATCGTCCTCAGGCATTTTCACCCGCAGCGCGATGCTGTTGATGAACAGGCCGACGGTGCGTTGCATCTCCGGCATTTCCACCGGACGCCCGGCCACGGTCACGCCGAACAGCACGTCGCGATCACCGCTCAGGCGGCGCAACACCAAGGCCCACGCGGCTTGCGCAAAGGTGTTGATGGTCAGTTGATGGGCCTGGGCCAGCTCACGCAGACGGGCGCCATCTTCAACATTGAGCCGGGTGTAGCGGTCACCGACGATCATGCCGCCGCTTTCGCCAGCGTGTTCGCGCAGGAACGGTCGGTCGCTCGGGATCGGCGTGGTGCGCTCGAAACCTTGCAGGTTCTGCTGCCACCACTGCCGCGCCTCGGCCAGGCTCTGGCGTTGCAGCCAGCCGATGTAGTCGCGGTAACGCGGCGGCACCGACAACTGTGCTTCGCGACCTTCACCGAGGGCGGTGTAGATCTCGAAGAAATCGTTCATCAGCAGCGAACGGCACCAGGCATCGATGAGGATGTGGTGGTTGCTCATCATGAACCAGTAGCGCGCCGCGCCGACCTTGATCAGGCGCAGGTGGAACGGTGCCTGATTGAGCAGATCGAACCCGGCCTCACGCTCGCTTTTCAGCAGCGCTTGCAGCTTCGGTTCTTGTTCGGCATCGCTGATGGCGCTCCAGTCCAGGTACTCGATCGGCGTGCGCCCCGGGGTGTGGATCACTTGCAGCATGTCTTCGCCGACGTTCCAGCAGAACGACGCACGCAGCGCTTCATGACGGGCGACCACCGCTTGCCAGGCCTGGGCGAAACGCTCGGGATCGAGTTCGCTGTTGATGCGGTAGCGATCCTGCATGTAGTACAGACCGGTGCCCGGTTCGAGCAAGGTATGCAGGAGCATGCCTTCTTGCATCGGCGTCAGCGGGTAGACGTCTTCGATGTGCGCCGCCGGCACCGGCAATGCATCGAGCTGCACCTGAGTCAGATTCGCCAGCGGGAAGTCCGACGGCGTCAGTCCGCCAGCGTCGTCCTGCAGACAATGTGCGATCAGGCTTTGCAGTTCGCCGAGGTAGGCGTCGGCCAGATCGTTGATGGTTTGCGCCTCGTAACGCTCGGCGCTGAAGGTCCAGCGCAGCAGCAGTTCGCCGCCGTACACCTGACTGTCGATGCTCAACTCGTTGGGCAACGGCGCCTGCGGATCGTGGGCCGCACCGACTGGCTCGTCCAACGGACGGAACAGCGCATCGCTGGCGAAACTCTGGTCGAACTGGCCGAGGTAGTTGAAGGTCACCGGGGCATTCGGCAACGCCGCCATGCTGCGCTGGCTGAGGTCATCGGCCAGATAACGCAGCACGCCATAACCGAGGCCTTTGTGCGGTACCGCGCGCAGTTGCTCCTTGATCGCCTTGATCGAAGCGCCCTGCCCGGCGGCCTCTTCGATGTGGTGCGGGGTCAGGCGCAGCGGATAAGCGCTGGTGAACCAGCCGACAGTGCGGGTCAGGTCGATCTCGTCGAACAGGGTTTCGCGGCCGTGGCCTTCCAGTTGAATCAATGCCGACGGCTGCCCGCTCCAACGGCACAGCACACGGGCCAGCGCGGTCAGCAGCAGGTCGTTGACCTGCGTGCGGTAGGCGCGTGGCGTTTGTTGCAGCAGTTGTTGGGTACGCTCGGCATCCAGGCGCACGCTGACGGTTTGCGCGTGACGATTCTGCTGTCCGCCCTGTGGGTTTTCGCACGGCAGCTCAGCGTTCGGCCCGGCCAGTTGCGTTTGCCACCAGTTCAATTCTTCACGCAGCGATTCGCTGCCGGCATAGGCCTGCAAACGTGCGGCCCAGTCTTTGAAGGCGCTGGTTTTCGCCGGCAGTTTCACCGACTGCCCGGCATCGAGTTGGCGGTACACGGTTTGCAGATCGTCGAGCAAGACGCGCCACGACACACCGTCGACTACCAGGTGATGAATCGCAATGAACAGCCGTTGCTGACCCTGCGGACCATCCACCAGCAAGGCACGCAGCAACGGGCCGTTTTCCAGATCAAGACTGCGCTGGGCATCGGCGAACAGCGCGGCGCACTTGTCCATCGCTGCCACCCGCACTTGCCACAAAACGGCGGCGTCGGACACCGGTTGATGCGTTGCCTGCCACTGACCGTCAGCCTGGGTGAAGCGCAGACGCAGGGCGTCATGCTGCTCGATCACCGCCAGCAGCGCTTGCTCCAGACGATGCGGCTCCAGCGCCACGCTCGGCTCCAGCAGCAGTGCCTGGTTCCAGTGCTGACGCTCAGGGATTTCAGTGTCGAAGAACCAGTGCTGGATCGGCGTCATGGCCGACGCACCGACCACCAGCCCCTGCTCGGCGGTGACTTGCTCGCTGCGGCTGGCGACAGCCGCAAGGGTCTGCACCGTCTGATGCTGGAACAGATCCCGCGGGCTGAAATGAATGCCCTGCTGCCGCGCCCGGCTGACCACTTGAATCGACAGGATCGAGTCGCCACCGAGTTCGAAGAAGTTGTCGTTGAGGCCGACCTGTTCGACGTTAAGCACCTCACACCAGATCTGCGCCAGGGTCTGCTCCAGCTCATTGCTCGGGGCAACGTAGTCCTGACGGTTCAACTCCGGATCCGGTGCCGGCAAGGCGCGGCGGTCGAGTTTGCCGTTGGCGGTCAACGGCATGCTCGCCAGCAGGATCAGGTGCGTCGGCACCATGTAATCCGGCAGTTGTGTCTTGAGGTGCGACTTCAGAGCTTCACGCAGTTCGGCCCGTTGCGCTTCGCCTTGCTCGGCGACCTCGCTGACCAGGTAGCCCACCAGTTGCTTGCCGCTCGGCGCGTCCAGCGCCAGCACCACCGCCTCGCGGATCGATTCGTGATCGAGCAGACGGGTTTCGATTTCGCCGAGTTCGATGCGGAAACCGCGAATTTTCACCTGATGGTCGATCCGTCCCAGATACTCCACCAGCCCATCGGCACGCTGGCGCACCAGATCGCCGGTGCGGTACATGCGTCCGCCATCGGCGGCAAACGGGTCGGCCACGAAACGCTCGGCGCTGATCCCCGGACGGTCGTGATAGCCCTGCGCAAGACCGGCACCGCCGACGAACAATTCACCGGTCGCGCCTTGCGGCACCAACGCCAGATCGGCGTCGAGAATGTACGCCACGCGGTCACCGATCACGCTGCCGATCGGCACGCTGCCGGCACCCTCTTCCAGCACCTCTGGCGCCAGACTGGCCAGTGGCATGACCACGGTTTCGGTCGGGCCGTAGGCGTTGAAGAACAGGCTCGGTTTGAACGCGGCGCGAATCCGTTGCAGGTGCTCGCCGGTCAGCGCTTCGCCGCCGGTGATGATCATCCGCACCGGCAGAACCTGATTTTGCGTGGCGAGGAACTGCGCCAACTGGCTGCCATAACTTGGGGTGAAGCCGAGCACATTGATCCGATGGATGCGGATCAACCCGCAGATTTCTTCCGCGTCCCACTGCCCTTGTGCACGCAGCACCACTTGCGCGCCGCTGAGCAGCGGCACCAGCAGACGCTCGGTAGCAGCGTCGAAGTTGATTGAATAGAAGTGCAGTTCGCAGTCGTCCGGGCGCATGCCAAAGCGCTCGATCACCGCCTGGCAATGCATGGCGATTTCACCGTGGGACACCACCACGCCTTTCGGCTTGCCGGTCGAGCCCGAGGTGTAGATCAGGTACGCCTGATGCTGCGGCAGGCTGATGAAGGGCAGCTCAGTGGCCGGGTAATCCGCCAGCGCCGCACTGTCGTCTTCCAGGCACCAGCGGGCCACGCTCGACGGCAAATCGCCCAGCGCGTTGAACATCGCGCGGTCGCTCAGCAGCAGACCGATGCGGCTGTCTTCGATCATGTAATGCAGGCGGTCGAGCGGGTATTCCGGGTCCAGCGGCACGTAAGCGCCGCCCGCCTTGAGGATTGCCAGCAGGCCGACGACCATGTCCAGCGAACGCTCCAGCGCCAGACCGACCCGCACCTGCGGACCGACCCCACGCTCACGCAGGGCCCAGGCCAGACGATTGGCGCGGGCGTCAAGTTCGGCGTAGCTCAGGGTCTGGCCGGCGAAGGTCAGGGCCGGGGCATCTTTGCGCGCCAGCGCCTGTTCGGCGAACAGGTGATGGATGCATTGATCGAGACGACGTTCCCCCGCTTCAACGCCGAGGCTGTCGAGCAACTGCTGTTGCTCAGTCGGGTCGAGCAGCGGCAAATGGCTCAGACGCTGTTGCGGATCGGTGATCAGCGCTTCCAGCAGGTTGCGCCAATGCTTGGCCATGCGCGCAATGGTCGGCTCGTCGAACAGATCGGTGCTATAGGTCAGGCAGCAACCGAGGCGATGGTCGAGGTCGGTGACTTCCAGGTTGAGGTCGAACTTGGTCGCTCGCGCATCGTTGGCCAGGTACTCGACGGTCATCCCGGCGAGCATGCGGCTCTGCTGGAACTCCCAGCGCTGCACGTTGCACATCACCTGGAACAGCGGGTTGTACGCCGCACTGCGCGGTGGTTGCAGCGCTTCAACCAGATGATCGAACGGCAGATCCTGATGCGACTGGCCTTCGATCACGGTGTGGCGTACCTGCTCGAACAATTCGCCGACCGACATCTGCCCGTCGAGCTGGCAACGCAGCACTTGGGTGTTGAGGAACGCGCCGATCAGCCCTTCGCTTTCCGGGCGGATCCGGTTGGCCACCGGCGCGCCGATGCGCAGGTCGGTCTGGCCGCTGTAGCGGTAGAGCAAGGTGGCGAGCGCGGCGGTCATGGTCATGAACAGGGTCAGACCGTTTTGCGCATTGAACGCTCGGACGCGGGCGGCGAGATCGGCGCTCAGGTCGAAACGGAACAGCTCGCCCTGGTGGCTTTGCACCGGCGGACGCGGACGGTCGCCGGGCAATTCCAGCAACGGATGTTCGCGACCGAGTTGCGCGGTCCAGTAGTCGAGTTGGCGCTGACGTTCACCGGACTCCAGCCACTGCCGTTGCCAGACGCTGTAGTCGAGGTACTGCACCGGCAACGCTTCGAGCGGCGAATCGCGCTCATCGACGAACGCTTCGTACAGCGCGCTGAGTTCGCGGGCAAAAATGTCCATCGCCCAGCCTTCGGTGACGATGTGGTGCAGGGTCAGCACAAAGTAGTGTTCGTGCTCGGCGGTCTTCACCAGACAGGCGCGCAGCAGCGGGCCGCTTTCCAGGTCGAACGGCAGATGCGCTTCTGCGTCGGCCAGTTGCTGGACCTGCTGCTCACGCTGCTCGGCCGGCAGTGTCGAGAAGTCCTTCCAACCCATGCGCACGCCAGTCTCGGCATGCACCTGTTGGCGGGCCACGCCATCGACGCTCGGGAACGTGGTGCGCAAGGTTTCGTGGCGCAGGATCAACGCCTGCAGAGCGGCTTCGAAATGTTCGACGTGCAACACGCCGCGCAGGCGCGCCATGCCGCCGACGTTGTACGCCGGGCTGTCCGGCTCCATCTGCCAGAGGAACCACATGCGTTGCTGCGAATAGGACAGCGGCACGGCCTGGCGGCGGTCGACTTTGGCAATCGGCGGCTGTTTGTTGGTCTGGCCGCTGGCCTGGATCAGGCGGATCTGTTCGGCGAAATCACCGAGTTCGCTGTGCTCGAACAAGGCGCGCAACGGCAGCTCGACGTCACAGGCCTGGCGGCTGCGCGAGATGATTTGCGTGGCCAGCAACGAGTGTCCGCCGAGGGCGAAGAAGTCGTCACGCAGACCGACTTGAGGCAGACCCAACACTTCACGCCAGATCGCGGCGATCCGCTGCTCCAGCTCGGTGACCGGTTCAACGTGTTCGCGCACTTGCCACTGCGGCTCAGGCAAGGCACGGCGGTCGAGTTTGCCGCTCGGGCTCAAGGGCATTGCGTCCAGACGCATCAGTTGCGCCGGGACCATGTATTCCGGCAACTCGGCGGCCAGCGCAGTTTTCAGGCGGTCGATCTGCACGTGCTGATCTTCGCTGGCATCGACAGCGGTGAAGTAGCCGATCAGTTGCGCGCCGGCCGCAGTTTCGCGCACCAGCACCACGGCCTGGGCGACGCCGTTTTGCGCCAGCAACCGCGCTTCAATTTCTTCCGGTTCAACGCGGAAGCCGCGCAGTTTGACCTGCTGATCGAGACGCCCGAGGTATTCGATCACGCCGTCAGCGCTCCAGCGCGCCCGGTCACCGGTGCGATACAGGCGTGCGCCCTGCTCGCCCAGTGGATCGACCACAAAGCGCTCGGCCGTCAGCGCCGGGCGACCGAGGTAACCCCGGGCCAGACCGATGCCGCTGATGCACAGTTCACCCGGCACACCGGCCGGCACCGGATTGAGATCGACGTCGAGCACGCGGCAGATCACGTTGCCCAGCGGCCGGCCAATCGGCGAGCGCTCACCATCGGCGCGGGTGCAGTGCCAGTGGGTGACGTTGATCGCGGTTTCGGTCGGGCCGTAACGGTTGTGCAGTTGCACCGCCGGCAGTTGCGCCAGCACGCGGTTGCGCAGCTCCGCCGGCAGCGCTTCACCGCCGGAGAACACTCGGCGCAGGCTGGTGCATTCGGCGCTCAGTGGCTCGTCGATGAACAGCGAAAGCAATGGCGGCACAAAGTGCAGCGTGGTCACGCCATATTCCTGAACCAGTTGGGCGATGCGATGCGGATCGCGGTGTTCACCGGGGCCGGCGATCAGCAGACGCGCGCCAGTGATCAGCGGCCAGAAGCACTCCCACACCGACACGTCGAAACTGATCGGCGCCTTTTGCATCAGCACGTCGGTTTCGTTCAGGCGGTAGCTGTGCTGCATCCACTGCAACCGTTCGGCCAATGCAGCATGGGTGTTGCCGACGCCTTTCGGTTGGCCGGTGGAGCCGGAGGTGTAAATCACGTAGGCGAGGTTGTCACCGTGCAAGTGCAGACCCGGTGCCTGGCTCGGCCAGTTTTCCAGGTGCAGCGCGTCCATGGCGATCACGCTGACGCCGGCGCTGGCCGGCAGCCGGTCGAGCAAGGCGGTCTGAGTCAGCAGCAATTCGACGCCGCTGTCGCTGAGCATGTAGGCCAGACGTTCGGCCGGGTAATCCGGGTCCAGCGGCACGTACGCGCCACCCGCCTTGATGATCGCCAGCAGGCCGATCAGCAGTTGCGGCGAACGCTCGGCAGCAATTGCCACGCACACATCCGGGCCGACGCCCTTGTCGCGCAGATAGTGCGCGAGGCGGTTGGCCTGGGCGTGCAATTCGGCGAAGTCGAGACTGCCGCCGTCCCACACCAGCGCGGTGCGTTCCGGGGTCTGCCGCGCCTGTTCGTTGAGCAGTTCCGGCAGCCATTGTTGAGCCGGGGTGCACGGGGCGATGCTCCATGCCTGCTGCTGTTCGTGCTCGCACGGAGTCAACATTGGCAGGTCGCCGATCGCCTGTTGCGGCTGTTCGCACACGGCGCGCAGCAGATTACTGAAGTGTTCGGCCAGACGCTCGATGGTCGCTGCGTCGAACAGCTCATCGGTGTAGTCGAAGGACAAGGTCAGGCGTCCGTTGCGATCTTCTTCGCTGTGCAGTTGCAGGTCGAACTTGGCTTCGCGGCTGTGCCACGGCAACTCTTCGGCGAGCAGACCCGGCAGGCGCTTGAGCGCACTCAAGTCGCGCTGCTGATGGTTGAACATGACTTGGAACAGACCCTGCTCGCGGGCCTGCGGGAAGGCTTCGAGCATCTGTTCGAACGGCAGATCCTGATGGCCCTGCGCACCCAGTGCAGCCTCGCGGGTCTGCGCCAGCAAGTCGACAAATGACAGCCGCGAATCAACCTCGGCACGCAGCACCTGAGTGTTGATGAAGAAGCCGATCAGGCCCTGGGTTTCCAGGCGCGGACGGTTGGCGTTGGGGATGCCGATGCGGATATCGCGCTGACCACTGTAGCGGTGCAGCAGGCTCTGGAAGGCCGAGAGCAACAGCATGAACGGCGTCGATTGATGCGCCTGCGCAGTCTGCTTGATCGCCTCGCTGAGGCTGACGCCGAGGCGTACGCTGTGGCGCGCGGCGCTGTGCAATTGCTTGGCCGAGCGCGGATGATCAGTGGCCAGTTCCAGCACCGGATGCTCGTCGCCCAGTCGGGCTTTCCAGTACGCCAGTTGCCGCTCGCCCTCACCCTGCGCCAGCCATTGGCGCTGCCAGCTGCCGTAGTCGGCGTATTGAGTCGGCAGTGGCGCGAGTTCGGCGCGCTGGCCTTGAGAGGCGGCGGCGTACAGGCGCGAGAACTCGTCGATCAGCACGTTCAGCGACCAGCCGTCGGCAATGATGTGGTGCAGCGTCACCAGAAGCTGATGATCTTCGTCGTCGAGACGCACCAGCGTCACCCACAGCAGCGGGCCTTTTTCCAGGTCGAACTGGGTGCGCGCTTCGTCCTCGCGGATCTGTTGCGCGCGGGCTTCACGTTCGTGCGCCGGCAGGTCGCTGATGTCGATCAGTTGCAGGTTGAACTCGGGCGCGACGTCGACTTGTTGCAGCGCGACGCCGTCGCGTTCGAAGAAGCGCGTGCGCAGCGATTCGTGGCGTTCGATCAGTTGCTGGAAGCTCGCACGCAATGCGTCTTCGTCCAGCTCGCCGCGCAGACGCAAGGCGCCGGGAATGTTGTAGGCGCTGCTTTGCGGGTCGAGTTGCCAGGTGATCCACAGACGGTTCTGTGCCAGCGATTGCGGCAGTGCTTCGCTGCGCGACAAGGTGTTGATTTCGCCTTGAGCGCTACCGCCGTCCTGTTGCTGCTGCGCCACGGCGGCGGCGAAGGCGGACAGGGTCGGCGCTTCGAACAACAGGCGCAGGTTCAGCTCCAGCGCCAGTTCTTCACGCACTCGAGCGATCACTTGGGTGGCGGCAATCGAGTTGCCACCGAGTAGGAAGAAGTGGTCGTCGGCACCGACCTGTTTGACGTTGAGCTGTTCGGCCCAGATCTTGCCGATCAGCGCTTCCAGTTCGGAAGCTGCCAGGGTCGATGCGGTACTTTGCACCTCGGCAGACGGGAATACCGCGTAGCTGTCGAGGCTGCCATCGGCCAGACGATTGCGGCACGCCGAGCGTTGCAGCTTGCCGCTGGACGTCTTCGGCAACGCGCCGGGGTTGAGCAGCACCACCACGCTTGGCGCTTCCTGACAGGCCTCGGCCACCGCTTGGCGAATGGCTTTGATCAGCGCTTGCGGCGGCAGGATTTTTTGCACGCTGCGGCTGATTTCCGCCGCAATGCCAATGCCTTCTTCACCGTCCTGAGTGACCGCAAATGCCGCGACGCGACCTTTGCGCACCACTTCCACTTCACGCTCGACGGTTTGCTCGATGTCCTGCGGATACAGGTTGTGGCCACGCACGATCAGCATGTCTTTCAGGCGCCCGGTGATGAACAGTTCACCGTCGCGGATGAAGCCCAAGTCGCCAGTGCGCAACCAGGTGCGGCCGGCGTGCTGGACAAAAGTCTTGGCACTGGCCTCGGGATTGCGCCAGTAGCCGTGGGCGATGCTCGGGCCAGCGGCCCAGACTTCACCGACGAGGTTGTCAGCCAGTTCGTTTAGCGTTACCGGATCGACGATCAGCACCGCATGTTCCGGCTGGCTGATGCCGCAACTCATGATCGGACTGCCGGCGCCCGGCTCGGCGCGATTTTGCGCCAGCGCCTGATCATCGACGCGCAGCGCAGGAATGCCGGTGCCACGCGGTGTGCCGGCAACAAACAGGGTCGCCTCGGCCAGACCATAGGAGGCCATGAAGCTGTCTTCACTGAAACCGCACGGGGTGAACTTCTCGGCGAAGCGTTCAAGGGTGTCGAGACGGATCGGTTCGGAGCCCGAATAGGCCACGCGCCAGCGGCTCAGGTCGAGGCGTTCCAGTGCCGATTCGCTGACCCGTTCACTGCACAGGCGGTAGGCGAAATCCGGCCCGCCACTGATGGTGCCGCCGTATTGGCTGATCGCCTCGAGCCAGCGCAACGGGCGACCGAGGAAGTACGCCGGTGACATCAGGATGCACGGCACGCCGCTGAAAATCGGCTGCAGTAATCCGCCGATCAGACCCATATCGTGGTACAGCGGCAGCCAGCTGACGATCACGTCGTCGGGGTTCACGTCGATGCCGAAACCGTGGCGGATCAGCAGCTCGTTGGCCACCAGATTGCCGTGGCTGACCTGCACGCCTTTGGGCAGTGCGGTAGAGCCGGAGGTGTATTGCAGGAAGGCGATGTGGTCTTGCGGCAGGGCCGGTTCAATCCAGTTCTCGGCCATTGCGCTGTCGAGCGTATCGACGCACAGCAACGGCGGCGCGCCTTCGATTTGCTGCAACGCGTCGCGCAGATCGGCACTGGTCAGCAGCAGACGCGGTTCGGCGTCGGCAATGATCGACAGCAGGCGTTCCTGGTGATGACGGCGGGCGGACTCCGGCGGATAGGCCGGCACCGCGATCACCCCGGCATACAGGCAGCCGAAGAATGCCGCGACGTAATCCGCACCGCTGGGAAACAGCAGCACCGCGCGGTCGCCGAATTCAGCCTGGGCCTGCAACGCGGCAGCAATGGTGCGCGCGCGCTGATCGAGTTCGCGATAACTGAGCACCACGCCCTGCTCCTCGGTTTCTGCGAGAAAACGCAGGGCCAACTGATCCGGCGTCAGGGCCGCGCGGCGCTGGAGGGCTTGGACCAGGGTGCTGGGGAGTTCGAACGCGTCGGTCATGAGGTTTCCTGCCTGAATTCGGCTTGCTAGTGGAATCGGGTTGCTGCGTTACGCCGGTCGAGGGCGTACAGGGCGTGGTCTGTGCCGACCGCGCAAGGCTTGGGAATGCTGTCTGGCCGGGGTCATGCACCCGGAACCATTCACCAATGAGAACGGATGACCTCTGGAAATAATTAGTCGGCAGGCCGGAACGCCAACAGGAGCAAGGGTGTGGCGGTGTGTCGCAGTTCTCGCTACGCACCTTTACGGAGCATTACTTCTCTTTCTCAATTGACAATCATTATCATTCAACATAATTTGTCGCTCGATGTGTAGGACGGCCCCGTCCCCCAGGCGTCCCACTAACCTATTGGCAGCAAGGTGATTTCCATGACGGAACAAGTATCCACAAGCAGGTGCGATTCACCGCTACTTCAGGCCTTTGTCGACAATCGACTGATTCTGGTGAAGATTGCAGCCCGCATTACCGGCTGCCGTTCGCGCGCCGAAGACGTGGTCCAGGATGCATTCTTCCGCCTGCAGTCGGCCCCACCGATCACGTCGTCGATCAAGGCGCAATTGAGCTACCTGTTTCAGATCGTGCGTAACCTGGCCATCGACCACTACCGCAAACAGGCGCTGGAGCAGAAATACTCAGGCCCCGAAGAGGAAGGGTTGAATGTGGTCATTCAGGGCGCTTCGCCGGAAACTTCGCACATCAATTTCTCGACGCTGGAACATATCGCCGACGCGCTGACCGAACTGCCCAGCCGCACCCGCTATGCCTTCGAGATGTACCGTCTGCACGGCGTGCCGCAAAAGGACATCGCCAAGGAACTCGGCGTCTCGCCGACCCTGGTCAACTTCATGATTCGTGATGCGCTGGTGCACTGCCGCAAGGTGTCGGGCAGTCGTGGGGATGCGGCGTCGATGGGTCGTCGCTAAGCCCTGAATTCGGCGTCAAGCCATTCGCGAGCAAGCCCGCTCCCACATTTGACCGGCGTACACAGGTCGATGTGGGAGCGGGCTTGCTCGCGAAGGCAGACTTGAGACCGCAATAGATCCCAGGCCTTGTCACCTCAGGCCAACTTGCACCGATCAAAAAACCGCTCACGCCCCAGAATCATCAACGCCGCACGCTTATGCGGGAAGTCGAATTCCTTCTCGCAGTGGAAGCACTGATTCTGCATGTGGCCAATCATCTTCGCGTTATCGGCACGCGGTTCGGCAACCACGCGCTGAGTGCGTGGATCATCCAGAAACAGGTAGTGCACCAGGGCCGACAACCAGCTCGCGACCTTGTGCGGGCCACGGTGATTTTCCTCTCCCACCAGCATGTGAATGCCACGGTCGTAATTGTCGGCATCGTAGAACGGCGCGATACGATCTTCCTTGGCCCAGTAGGCTTCGAAGTAGGCGAACGGCTGATCGTCGAAACACCCGATCAGCGTCAGGGTATGCGGATCGGCGTCGAGCTTGCTCAGGTATTCGCGATGCTGCTCAAGGCTGCCCTCCTCCTGCCAGAAACTGGCGACTCGCGGGCTGTTCTGCCAGCGATTGAAGCGCGCCAGATCCTCCTCGATTTCCACCGTGCGCAAGGAAATCCACGCCCCCAGACGCGCATCGAAACGCCGATAGACTTCACCGCGCGGTTTCACCGGGCGCAGCGGGTGGCGCTTGCCGTTGCTGATCACCATCTGCTGCGGGTAGCTGCCGCTCAGCGATGTACCGAGCCATGGCTGCGGCAGTTGCCAGAACAGGGTGCGCTCGCAACGGTATTCGCCGGCCACTTCGGTGCTGACCAGCAGACCGCTGAGCAAGGCTGCGGTGGGTGGCTGATCCAGTTGCCAGCGCAATTGCTGGCGCGCCGGGTCACGGGCGAACAGCCAATAACAGGCGGCCCACAGCGCCGGGCCGGGCGGTAAAGCGAAACGTTCGTCGAGCTGGATCGGACCGTTGCCGTCACGATCCAGACGCAGGCGAATCAGCGGTTGCCCGTCCAGGCTCAGGCTCAGACGGCTTTCAGTTGCATCGGCTACCAGTTGGCTGCCCGAAGGCAAGGCCAGGGCAGTCAGGTCATTCAGATTGGACATGGGTCGGGCTCACGATAATCGTCGACAGTTCAACGATGGGACGTGAGCCGAAAGAGGAAATTTAGCCACCGGGGTGAAATCAGTGTTGCGGTACCGGTACCAGAGCGATCTTGTACGGTTCGAAAATCTTCAGCATCTGCCCGTTGTCCCGCAGCCCCTGCAACAATTTGCCAAACGCCTCGCCGGTGATCGGCGCGGCCGGGCGCAGAATGGAGTAGTGGTGATAAACCTGATCGATGCGCTGCGACACCAGCAACTTGTCGGCCACCTTTTCGTTGCGTTTCAGGTAGTCGAACAGGTAGGAGCGCGTGACCAAGGCAATGTCGGCGCGCCCACGCAGGACCATCAGCAGGTTGCTGTCATGGGAATAGGTCAACGTGGCGTTGAACGTATCCGCAAGGAACTTGGGGTCGGCGTTGAAATTGGCGAACTCGTAGTGGTAACCGCTGTACAGCGCCAGTCGCTTGCCCTTGAGGTCCGAGAAGTAATCCTGCTGGCGACCCTCTTCGCGTTGCGCGACGAAAATCTCGGCATCCTCCAGGCCCATATCGACCGTGGTGTGTGGAATGTCCTTCCAGCCCCAGTCCGGGTTCTCGAAAATCGCCATGTCGGTGCGCCCTTCCTTCAGGTCACCGAATCGCCGAGGAATGGAGGTCGGAACAAGTTCAAACTGATAGTCGCTCTGCAGGCTGTTCAACGCAGCGACCAGTTCCGGCAACAGCCCGGTGTCAGCACCGTTTTCCGGACGTATGGTGTAAGGCGGAAAATGCGCCGCGCCCACCCGAACCAGTTGCGCTGCCTGCGCGGGCAACACCGAAAATACCGCCAGCGCTACGAGCAAAAGCCCCGCGGTCGTCCGAATTGGCGAAGACTTCAAAACACCCCACTCCCCGAAAAAATACCGATCAATGCATTCAAGCTAGGCGGTTTCGCCCAGTTAGCCAGTTTCCCGGCCGGTTAGACAGTGGGTTACCGCTCTTCGAGCACCAGAATCAGCGCTTCATCGGCCAACTGATCGAGGCTCAGACTGCCGCCGGCACGGAACCAGGTGGTGGTCCAGGACAGCGCGCCGGTGAGAAAACGTCGGGTAACGAATACATCGCCACGAATGAACCCGGCGTCCTTGGCTTCGCCCAGGACCTGCAGCCAGATTTCTTCGTAGACATCGCGCAGGGCCAGCACCTGGGCCTGCCCCTCTTCGGACAACGAGCGCCATTCGTAGACCAGCACCGCCATGGCTTCGCCGCTGCCGCCCATGATCGACTGCAACTCGCAGCGGATCAGCGCCAGCACCCGCTCGCGCACATTGGTGGCTTCGGCCAGCGCGGCGCGCATCAGCGCGGTGTTGTAGCGGATGGTCTCTTCCATCACCGCCCGGAGGATTTCATCCTTGCTTTTGAAGTGATGAAAAATGCTCCCGGACTGAATCCCCACCGCCCCGGCCAGATCGCGCACGGTGGTGCGCTCATAACCTTTGTTGCGGAACAGGTGAGCCGCCACTTGCAGCAGTTTGCCGCGGGCGCTGTCAGGGTCGGTCAACTGGCCCTGGTCGACCAGTTCGCGCATGACCCTCAGGGCTTTTTGCTCGTCCACCCGTTCTCTCCTACAGTCGATCAGTCTGTTGCCCCCTGAACACGCAGGGTTGCGCGCAATTTAAGCCGCGGACCGCGACCAAGCAAGCGCTTGGGCAGAAGATATTTCAGCTGTTTACAAACCAAGCGCTTGCTTGGTAGCCTCCAGACACTTCTGTCGCAGGTTCCTGAGTCGGAGATAAAAATGCCAACCACCGTCCGTATTGGATGCGCCAGCGCATTCTGGGGAGACACCTCGACCGCCGCCGCACAACTTGTGGCCGGCGGGCAGCTGGATTATCTGGTGTTCGATTACCTCGCCGAGATCACCCTGTCGATCATGGCCGGCGCCCGCATGAAGGACCCGCAGGCCGGGTTCGCCGGGGACTTCGTCGAAGTGCTCGCCCCGCTGCTGCCGCAACTGGCTGAGCAGAAGATCCGCGTGATCAGCAATGCCGGCGGGATCAATCCGAAAGCCTGTGCCGCCGCCCTGCAAGCCGCCTGCGACAAGGCCGGGATCAGTCTGAAAATCGCCGTGCTGCTCGGCGATGACCTGCAACCGCAATTCAAACAACTCGCCACCCAGGGCATCCACGAAATGTTCAACGGCGCGCCGCTGCCGCCGATGTGCGTGTCGACCAACGCCTACCTCGGCGCCCCGGGCATCGTCGAGGCTCTGCGTCTGGGCGCCGACATCGTCATCACCGGGCGCGTGGTCGACAGCGCGGTGGTCAGCGCGGCGCTGGTGCATGAATTCGGTTGGGCGTGGCACGACTACGACAAACTGGCCCAGGCCGCGCTGGCCGGGCACATCATCGAATGCGGCGCGCAATGCACCGGCGGCAATTTCACCGACTGGCGCGACGTGCCGGACTACGAACACATCGGCTTCCCCATCGTTGAAGTCAGCGCAGACGGCCAGTTCATCGTCAGCAAACCCGAAGGCTCCGGCGGGCTGGTGACACCGCTGACCGTTGGCGAGCAGATGCTCTATGAAATCGGTGATCCGCAGGCCTATCTGTTGCCGGATGTGGTCTGCGATTTCACTCAAGTCAAACTGCAGCAACAGGGCAAAAACGCTGTGCATGTCCACGGTGCCAAAGGCCTGCCGCCCAGCGATAAATACAAGGTCAGTGCGACCTGGCCAGACGGCTTCCGCTGCACCGCCAGTTGCCTGATCGCCGGCATCGATGCAGTGGACAAGGCGCGACGTGTCAGTCAGGCGATCATCGCCAAGACCTCGGAAATGTTCAGCCAACGCGGCTGGCCAGCGTACAGCGAAGTCGACATCGAACTGCTCGGCAGCGAAGCCACCTACGGCCCGCACGGCCAGCGTCGTGACAGCCGCGAGGTGGTGATCAAACTCGCGGTGCGCCATCCGCTGAAACCGGCGCTGATCCTGTTCTCCCGGGAAATCGCCCAGGCCGCCACCGGCATGGCGCCGGGGCTGACCGGCATCGTCGGCGGACGGCCGACGGTGTACCCGCTGATCCGTCTGTTCTCGTTTCTGATTGAAAAAACTGCCTGCAACCTGCAAGTCGACATGGCCGGTGAACAGCACCCGTGCGCCCTGCCCGCACAGACGCCACTCGACAGCCACGACCTGCCAACCCCCGACCAGCCACCGAAACCCCAGGGCCGCGCCGACGCCAGCGTACCGTTGGTAAAACTGGCGGTGGCGCGCTCCGGTGACAAGGGCAACCACAGCAACATCGGCGTGCTGCCGCGTCGACCGGAATACCTGCCGTGGATCGCCGAAGCGCTGACCCCGGCGGTGATTGTCGACTGGATGAGTCACGTGCTCGACCCGATCCATGGCCGGGTCGAACGCTGGTACCTGCCCGGCACCCACAGCCTGAACTTCCTGCTGGAAAACGCCCTCGGTGGTGGCGGTGTCGCCAGCCTGCGCATCGACCCACAGGGCAAGGCGTTCGCCCAGCAGTTGCTGGAAATCCAGATCCCGGTGCCGCAGAGCATCGCCGAACAGCTCGACTAGAGGATTCGCGTCATGGCTTATGAGTCAATTTTTCGTGCCGACCTGTTCAGCGGCCAGACCATCATCGTCACCGGTGGCGGTAGCGGCATCGGCCGTTGCACCGCGCATGAACTGGCGGCGCTCGGGGCCAATGTGCTGCTGGTCGGGCGCAAGCCGGAAAAACTGCAAAAGGTCGCCGCTGAAATCACCGAAGACGGTGGCCGCGCGCATTGGAAAGCCTGCGACATCCGTGACGAGGACGCGGTGAAACAACTGATCACCGAGTTGATCGCCGAACACGGGCCGATTCACGGTCTGGTCAACAATGCCGGCGGCCAGTACCCGTCGCCACTGGCCTCGATCAATCAGAAAGGCTTCGAAACCGTACTGCGGACCAATCTGGTCGGCGGCTTTCTGATGGCCCGGGAAGTGTTCAACCAGTCGATGAGCAAGCACGGCGGCAACATCGTCAACATGCTCGCCGACATGTGGGGCGGCATGCCCGGCATGGGCCACTCCGGCGCCGCACGTTCGGGGATGGACAACTTCACCAAGACCGCCGCGTTCGAATGGGGTTACGCCGGGGTGCGGGTCAATGCGGTGGCGCCGGGCTGGATCGCGTCCAGCGGCATGGACACTTATGAAGGCGCGTTCAAAGCGGTGATCCCGACCCTGCGCGAACACGTACCGCTCAAGCGTATCGGCACCGAATCGGAGGTCAGCGCGGCGATCGTTTTTCTGCTCAGCCCGGCGGCGGCGTTCATCAGCGGCAGCACCTTGAAAATCGACGGTGCGGCCAGCCTCGGCAACCGCGCGTGGCCGCTGCACAAGGCGAGTCACAGTGAATCGTTCAACGGTTTCCATCGGGCGTACCTGCCCGACGTCCTCAAGGACAAGGAGTAAGCCATGCCGCAGATCCAGTCCCAGCTCGACCCGCGCAGTGAGACCTTCGCCCGCAATCAGACGGCGATGCTCACGGCCATCGAGCACGTCCAGCAACTGGAACAGAACCTGTTGAACAAGGCTGACGAAGCCAAGACCAAATTCGACAAGCGTGGACAACTGCTTCCCCGTGAACGCCTGAACCTGTTGCTCGACCCCGGCGCGCCGTTCCTCGAACTGGCGAGTCTGGCCGGCTACAAATTGCACGACGACAAGGATGGCAGCGCCGCCGGCGGTGGGCTGATCGCCGGCATCGGTTACGTGTCCGGCATACGGGCGATGGTGGTGGCCAACAACAGCGCGATCAAGGGCGGCACCATTTCCCCCACCGGCCTGAAAAAATCCCTGCGCCTGCAACAGATCGCCCAGGAAAACAAACTGCCGGTGATCACTCTGGCCGAAAGCGGCGGCGCCAACCTCAACTATGCCGCGGAGATTTTCGTCGAGGGTGCGCGCAGTTTTGCCAATCAGGCGCGGATGTCAGCCATGGGCCTGCCGCAGATCACCGTGGTGCACGGCTCGGCCACCGCGGGTGGCGCCTATCAACCGGGGCTGTCGGATTACGTGGTGGTGGTGCGCGGCAAGGCCAAGCTGTTTCTTGCCGGGCCGCCGCTGCTCAAAGCCGCGACGGGCGAGGTCGCCACCGATGAAGAACTGGGCGGCGCCGAGATGCACGCACAGGTTGCCGGCACCGCCGAGTACCTGGCCGAGAACGATGCCGATGGCGTGCGCCTGGTGCGCGAGATCCTGCGCATGCTGCCGTGGAACGAACAACTGCCGTGGCTGCCGGAGCCACAATACAAGGCGCCGCTGTACCCGATCGACGAACTGCTCGGACTGATCCCCGACGACCCGAAAAAGCCCTACGACGTGCGCGAAATCATCGCGCGAATTGCCGATGAATCGGAGTTCCTTGAATTCAAGGGCGAGTTCGACCAGCAGACCGTTTGCGGCCAGTTGAAAATCCACGGTCGCGCCTGCGGTTTGATTGGCAACAACGGCCCGATCACCCCCGCCGGGGCGAGCAAGGCCGCGCAGTTCATTCAGCTGTGCGACCAGAGTCAGACGCCGCTGCTGTTTTTCCATAACACCACCGGGTTCATGGTCGGCACCGAATCCGAGCAGCAAGGCGTGATCAAACACGGTTCGAAACTGATTCAAGCGGTGGCCAATGCGCGAGTGCCTAAACTGACGATTGTCGTCGGTGGCTCCTACGGTGCCGGCAATTATGCGATGTGCGGGCGGGGTCTCGATCCACGCTTCATTTTCGCCTGGCCCAACAGCCGCACCGCGGTGATGGGCGGCGCGCAGGCCGGCAAGGTATTGCGCATCGTCACCGAGGCCAAACAGCTCAAGGATGGCTTGGTGCCGGATCCGAAAATGCTCGACATGCTCGAACAGGTCACCGCGCAGAAGCTCGACAGCCAGTCCACCGCGCTCTACGGCAGCGCCAACCTGTGGGACGACGGCCTGATCGACCCACGCGATACCCGCACCCTGCTCGGTTACCTGCTGGATATCTGCCACGAAGCCGACATCCGCACGCTGCAACCCAACAGCTTCGGCGTCAGCCGCTTCTGACCGCCACGGATCCCAAGGAGAACAATAACAATGATCTTCACCCCGGAACACGAAGCACTGCGCCGCACCGTGCGCCAATTCGTCGAGCACGAGATCAACCCGCACGTCGATGAATGGGAAAAGGCCGGGCGCTTTCCGATCCACGAGATTTTCCGCAAGGCCGGCGACCTCGGTCTGCTGGGGATTTCCAAACCGGAAAAATTCGGTGGCATGGGCCTCGATTACAGTTATTCGATTGTCGCTGCCGAAGAGTTTGGCACCATCCACTGCGGCGGCATTCCGATGTCGATCGGCGTGCAGACCGACATGTGTACCCCGGCGCTGGCCCGCTTCGGCTCCGATGAATTGCGCGACGAATTCCTCCGCCCGGCGATTAGCGGCGAGCAGGTCGGTTGCATCGGGGTCTCGGAAGTCGGTGCCGGCTCCGACGTCGCCGGGCTCAAGACCAGCGCGCGCAAGGACGGCGACGATTACGTGATCAACGGCAGCAAGATGTGGATCACCAATTCGCCGAGCGCCGACTTCATCTGCCTGCTGGCCAACACCTCGGACGACAAGCCGCACATCAACAAGTCGCTGATCATGGTGCCGATGAACACCCCGGGCATCAGTCTCAGCTCGCACCTGGACAAGCTCGGCATGCGCAGTTCGGAAACCGCCCAGGTGTTTTTCGACAACGTGCGTGTGCCGCAGCGCAACCGCATCGGCCACGAAGGTGCCGGCTTCATGATGCAGATGCTGCAGTTCCAGGAAGAACGCCTGTTCGGCGCGGCAAACATGATCAAGGGCCTGGAATATTGCGTCGATAGCACCATCGAGTACTGCAAGGAGCGCAAGACCTTTGGCAACGCGCTGATCGACAATCAGGTGATCCACTTCCGCCTCGCCGAATTGCAGACCGAAATCGAATGCCTGCGGGCGCTGGTCTATCAGGCCACCGAGCAGTATGTAAAAGGCCAGGACGTCACGCGTCTGGCGTCGATGGCCAAGCTCAAGGCCGGACGCCTCGGCCGCGAAGTCAGCGACAGCTGCCTGCAATATTGGGGCGGCATGGGCTTCATGTGGGACAACCCGGTGGCGCGCGCCTATCGCGATGTGCGGCTGGTGTCGATTGGCGGCGGCGCCGACGAAATCATGCTGGGGATCATCTGCAAACTGATGGGCATCCTGCCGGGGAAAAAGAAATGAGCCCCCTGCCCGACTGCCAGACTCTGCTGCTGGAACAGCACGGCGGCGTGCTGCACATCACCCTCAATCGCCCGGAAAGCCGCAATGCGATGAGCCTGCAAATGGTCGCCGAACTGCGGGCGGTGCTGGCGGCGGTGCGCGATGAGCGTAATGTCCGCGCCCTGGTGCTCAGTGGTGCTGGCGGGCATTTCTCCGCTGGCGGCGACATCAAGGACATGGCCAACGCCCGCGCTCAGGGCGCCGATGCCTACCGCAATCTGAACCGAGCTTTCGGCGCACTGTTGCAAGAAGCGCAGCACGCACCGCAGGTGCTGATCAGCGTGTTGCAGGGTGCGGTGCTGGGTGGCGGGTTGGGTTTGGCCTGTGTCAGCGACATCGCGATGGCCGATCATCAGGCGCAGTTCGGTCTGCCGGAAACCAGCCTTGGCTTGCTGCCGGCGCAGATCGCCCCGTTCGTGGTGCAGCGCATCGGCCTGACCGAAACCCGCCGTCTGGCACTGACCGCCGCACGCTTCGACGGCCATCAGGCGCGGCGGCTGGGGCTGGTGCATTTTGTCGAGCAGGATCCGCAGGCGCTGGCCGAACGCCTTGATGAAGTGATCGACCATGTTCTGTGCTGCGCGCCCGAAGCGAACGCGGCGACCAAAAAGCTGCTGCTGGCCAGTGCAGGGCAGCCTTCGAATGAATTGCTGGATGAAGCAGCGCTGAGGTTCAGCGAAGCGGTGACCGGGGCCGAAGGGATCGAGGGCACGATGGCTTTCGTGCAAAAACGTAAACCGCGATGGGCCACCTGAAAGCTTCGCGAGCAGGCTCGCTCCCACAGGTTTTGTGAACGATGCAAATTCCTTGTGGGAGCGAGCCTGCTCGCGAAGAGGCCAGCCAACCCACCGCAAAATACTCAGGAAGATCAACATGCCCGCCATCCACAAAATCCTGATCGCCAACCGCGGTGAAATCGCCTGCCGCATCCAGCGCACCGCCCAGGCCCTCGGCTATCGAACCGTCGCCGTATTCAGCGATGCCGACGCCGATGCCCCGCACGTGCAGATGGCCGATCAAGCCGTGAACATCGGCGCCGCACCGGTGCAGCAGTCCTACCTGAACACCGCGGCGATCCTTGACGCCGCGCGCCGCAGCGGTGCCGACGCGATCCATCCCGGCTATGGCTTCCTCTCGGAAAATGCCGGGTTCGCCCGCGCCTGCGCCGAGGCCGGCCTGACCTTTATCGGCCCCAGCGCCGACGCCATCGAGTTGATGGGCAGCAAGCGTCTGTCGAAAATCGCCATGCTCGAAGCCGGCGTACCGTGCATCGCCGGCTATCAAGGTGCCGCGCAGGACGATGCTACCTTGCTGCGCGAAGCCGAGCGCATCGGCTATCCGCTGATGATCAAGGCCAGCGCTGGCGGCGGTGGACGCGGTATGCGCCTGGTGCACAGCAGCGAGGAGTTACCAGCACAATTGCGCACCGCCCGCTCCGAGGCGCTGAACGGTTTCGGCAGTGACGAACTGATCCTCGAGCAGGCGCTGATCGAACCGCGACACGTCGAAGTACAACTGTTCGGCGACTGCCACGGCAACCTGATTTATCTGGGCGAACGCGATTGCTCGGTGCAGCGCCGCCATCAGAAAGTCATCGAGGAAGCACCCTGCCCGGTGATGACCGGCGAGTTGCGCCAGGCCATGGGCGAAGCGGCATTGAAGGCTGGCCGAGCGGTGAATTACGTCGGGGCCGGCACCGTCGAGTTTCTGCTCGATGCCCGTGGGCAGTTCTACTTCCTGGAAATGAACACCCGTCTGCAGGTCGAGCATCCGGTGACCGAGTTGATCACCGGGCAGGATCTGGTCGCCTGGCAATTGGCGGTCGCCGAAGGCCAGCCGCTGCCGCTGACACAGGAACAGGTCACGCTGAACGGCCACGCCATGGAAGTGCGTTTGTATGCCGAAGATCCGACGCAGAATTTCTTGCCGCAGACCGGTCGTGTCCAGGCCTGGGAACCGGCAGTGAGTCCGGGCGCGCGGATCGATCATGGCTTGCGCGAAGGCCAGGCGATCAGCCCGTTCTACGATCCGATGCTGGGCAAACTGATCGCCCACGGCGCCACCCGCGAAGAGGCACGCCGCAAGCTGTTGCGCGCAGTGCAGGACAGCGTGCTGCTCGGGGTGCAGAGCAACCAGCGTTTGCTGGTCAGCCTGCTGCAACATCCGCAGTTCGTGAGCGGCGAGTTCAGCACCGCGTTCATTGCCCAGCACTTCACCGACCATCCGTGCCTGCATGCTTACGCTCCCACGGCCGAGGAACTGGCCATCGCCGCCGTGCTGTTTTATCAGTCTGGCGCGCAGGCACATCGGGCGCCGCTCAAGGGCTGGCGCAACAACGCCGGGGTGCCGCTCAATTACCGCCTCGGACTTGAACAGCAGGACTGGAGCTTGCAACTGCTTGCGGACGGCGACGGCCGATTCACCGTGAACGTGATGCAGCGCGCGCTGACGCTGACTGTCATCGCTTGCGACGAGCGCGCGCTGACGCTGGAGGTTGACGGTCTGCGCCAGCGTCATGCCTATCGGATAGTTGGCGAAGCACTCTGGCTGTTCACCCACCCCGGCAACCTGCGCCTGGAGGATCGAACTCATGCGCTGATCAGCAGTCAGACCAGCGTCAGCTCCGGCACCCTCAGGGCGCCGATGGACGGCGCCATCGTCGAGGTGCTGGTCAGCGAAGGCAGCCCGGTCAGCAAGGGGCAGTTGCTGGTGGTGCTGGAGGCAATGAAAATGGAGCATCCGCTCAAGGCCGGCATCGACGGCGTACTCAAGCGGGTGCAGGTCAAGGTCGGCGATCAGGTAAAAAATCGTCAGGTTCTGTTGCAGGTCGAGTGAGTCGCCAGGCGCAAACGCAAGGTTTGACTACGCTCTGATCTATCAGGACGCGTAAATCAGGAAACCTGCGATGCCCCATTGGCTGGTCATTGATCTGGAAGCCACCACAGATGAAGGTGGCTGGCCGGTTACGGAAATGGAAATCATCGAAATCGGCGCGACGCTGGTCGATCGTGCCGGTCGCGAGCAGGATCACTTTCAGCGGTTCGTCAAACCGACCCGACGGCCGTTGCTGACGCCGTTCTGCCGTGAACTCACGCACATCACCCAGGCCAACATCGACGCCGCACAGCCGTTGAGCGAGGTCTGGCCGGCGTTCGAGCGCTGGCTCGGACAGCACCAGACGCGCCTCGAGGGCTGGGTCAGTTGGGGCGATTACGACCGCAAGCAGTTGCTCCAGGAATGGCAGCGCCTGCAACTCGACAGCTTGCTCGGCCGGGTGCCGCACATGAACCTCAAACAGCGCTTTGCCAAGGCCCGGCGCCTCGAGCGGCCGCTGGGCCTGAACGGTGCGCTGCAACTGGCCGGCATGCAGTTCAGCGGGCAACAGCATCGGGCGCTGGAAGATGCGCGCAACACCGCGCGTTTACTGCCGCTGGTCTTGCCACTCTAGGGTCAGGGCGGGAACTCGCCGGACACGCTGCGGGCAGGTGACGGCGCCAGGAGCGTTGTGCATACTGGCCAGCCTTTTTTAACCCTTTTTTGCCCTTTTCGAGAGGAATCGCCCATGTTCAAAGTCAACGAGTACTTCGACGGCACCGTCAAGTCGATCGCTTTTGGCACCGCTGAAGGTCCGGCGACCATCGGCGTCATGGCCCCGGGCGAATACGAATTCGGCACCGCTCAGCGGGAAATCATGCACGTGGTTTCCGGCGCGCTGACCGTCAAACTGCCGGACAGCAGCGACTGGGAAACCTTCGCCGCCGGCAGCCAGTTCAATGTACCGGCCAACAGCAAGTTCCAGCTGAAAGTCGCGGTTGATACCGCTTACCTGTGCGAATACCGCGGCTAAAGCAACGGCTTTTCCCAGCGCAAAAAAATGCCCGTGTCCATGGACACGGGCATTTTCATTTGCGGCATCGGTTATTCGAGGATTTCCACCGGCATCCCGACTTCCAGACGCCCATTGCTGTCATTGACCAGGTTCTGCCCGAACATCGCGCCGTCGGCCTGAGCCCGGTACTTCTGCAAGGTCGCCAGCGGTTCGCGATCGGCACTGCGTTCACCGGTCTGAGGATCGATCGTGGTCAGGATGCAGCGCGAGCAAGGCTTGACCACCCGGAACTCGACATCGCCGATGCGAATGCGCTTCCAGTCATCTTCGGCGAACGCCGCGCTGCCTTCGATCACCAGATTCGGCCGGAAACGCAACATCTCCAGCGGCCGCCCGACCTTTTGCACCAGATCCTGCAGCGACGCCTCACCGATCAACAGCAGCGGGAAACCGTCGGCAAAAGCGACCTGATCGTCCTCGCGGCCGTAACCGGCCTGCGTCATGCGCGCGCGATCAAGTGGCACCTGCACCAGACGGGTCGGCTTGCCGATGAAATCGCTGACCCAACGGGCCGCCTCATCACCGGCATCCGGTACGCGCAGGGTGTCACGCCAGATTGTCACACCGCGCAAATCGGCATCGTCCTC
Organism: Pseudomonas sp. NPDC087803; assembly: GCF_044742995.1. NCBI lineage: Bacteria > Pseudomonadati > Pseudomonadota > Gammaproteobacteria > Pseudomonadales > Pseudomonadaceae > Pseudomonas > Pseudomonas sp. NPDC087803. Next base: position 55,526 of record NZ_JBIUVO010000008.1, on the reverse strand, counting down.
GGGCAACGGGATATCCAGTGGCGCATGGTCGGGCGCACTGAGGGTCAGACCGCCCTGCGCATTCCACAGCGCCGACAGCTGGCTCATCTTCGCTTCGGCCCGCTGGGTCAGGAAGCGCCCGCTGGCTTCGTCCACCAACATCCAGCGTCGGTCACCTTCAAGGCCGAGTTTGTCCAGGCCAATCGACTGCAGAATCTCGGGCTTGCCGGATTTCAACGGGTAACGATAAAGCGCACTCAGACGCAGCATGGCCAGCTCCATGGTGGGCAAAAAATGCCACCCTATACGAGCTTTATCTGTGAATCAAAGGCAGAGTTCGGGCACTGCGCGACAAGGTAGGAGCTGCGGCACGCTGCGATCTTTTGACTTTGACTTTAAAGATCAAAAGATCGCAGCCTCGTTTCACTCGACAGCTCCTACAGGGGCGGTGTGGTTTTGTGGTCAGGCTGGCACTTCATCGAGCATCAGACGCTGACGCACCACATCGACCAGCTTGTCCGGCTGGAACTTGGAGAGGAAGTTGTCGCAACCGACCTTCTTCACCATCGAGTCGTTGAAGCTGCCGGACAGCGAGGTGTGCAGCACCACGTACAGGCCACGCAGGCGCGGGTCGTTGCGGATCTCGGTGGTCAGGCGATAGCCGTCCATTTCCGGCATTTCCGCGTCAGTGAAGACCATCAGCAGCTTGTCGGTCATGTTCACCCCGGTATCGGCCCAGGCCTTGAGCATGTTCAGCGCCTTGAGGCCATCGCTGGCAATGTGCATCTTCACCCCGAGCTGGCCGAGGGTGTCGCGCAATTGCGAAAGTGCCACGTTGGAGTCGTCCACCAGCAGCACTTCGCGGCCACGGGCACGTTCCAGCACCGGATCATCGAGCTTGTCGCGCGAAACCTTGGCGTTGTACGGGACGATTTCGGCGAGGACTTTCTCGACGTCGATGATTTCCACCAGTTGCTCGTCGACCTTGCTGATCGCGGTCAGGTAATGCTGGCGTCCGGCGCTGGTCGGCGGCGGCAGGATGGCTTCCCAGTTCATGTTGACGATGCGGTCCACGCCACCGACGAGGAAAGCCTGCACCGAACGGTTGTACTCGGTGACGATGATGGTGCTGTTCGGGCCCGGTACCAGCGGGCGCATGCCGATCGCCTGGGACAGGTCGATCACCGGCAGCGTCTGGCCGCGCAGGTTGACCACGCCGCAGACAAACGGGTGGCGCTGCGGCATCAGGGTCAGCTTCGGCAGTTGCAGCACTTCCTGAACCTTGAACACGTTGATCGCGAACAATTGGCGTCCGGCCAGTCGAAACATGAGAATTTCCAGGCGATTCTCACCCACCAGTTGCGTGCGTTGGTCTACCGTGTCGAGAATGCCGGCCATCAATGACTCCTGGGCTTGTTCTGATGAATTCACTACTAAGTGGGGTTATCGGCTGTACATAGCGATTCTTGATCCCCGGAAAAATCACTATCAAAATGCCATACATGGCCATTGATGTCACATTAACATCATGGTTTACTGGCCCGGTGTTTTCATCTGCTACATTCTCTTCTGGCGCGACCACGGTTTGCGTCACAGGTTCCCGCGTGTAAGGGAATCCCCTAGTAACAATCAGGCCCAACCTGATGTTCGCAATATCCAATAGCCATTAATGTGACGCCATTCTCATTGCATGAACGGAGTCAGGCTATTGTGTGCGATCGCAGGTCAGTGGAACCCCACCCTCTGGAAAACCTCAGCCAGTGCACTTGCACGGTGGGGCGCGATCTCCCGACGGTTCATGATCGTCGACACACACGGCATTCCCTCATCAGACATGACGCTGTGGAGATAAGCATGCCAATCGACCGCAAAGACTGGGCGCAACGTTTTCCCGAATTTCTCGTCGAGGCTGAAACGCTCCTGGCCAAGTCCGAAGAATGCCTGAGCCACCTGCAACTGATCAGCAACGACAAGGACGCCATCGACTGCATGCGCAGCACCCTGCTCAAGCTGGCGAGCCGGGCTGAAGCATTGGCACTGAAGGCGATCTCTGAGTTTTCCCTGCATATTCACAGCCTGCTCGACCACGCGCCGGATCCTGTCGATCTGCACGCACAGGCCCTGGATGCGCTCAAGGACTGCTTCACCCTGATGGCCTGGCAGATCGAACTGGTCGATCAGCGCACCGGCCAATTGACCCTGGATGCCAGCGAACAGACTTCGCTGATTGAAGCCTTTGCGTTCCAGGTCAGTCAGAGCCCGTTCCAGCATGCGCTGCCGATCCAACCGCTGCCACGGACGTCCTACTCGGAGCGTCAGGCCTGATCAAGTGCAGACAATGCACCAATCAAGGCTGCTGATCCGCATCGCTGAATGTCGCAATTGAATAGTTCATACCTGCCAGCGACAAGTCGAATTAAATAATCTCACCTGACACCAGCAGATATTGTCCTGCGGCCTCAGGGTTTACCTGTGTCCGTGTAACCAGCAACTTTGAGCAACATGGATATCTATCGAACACAATAAAGCGACTTTTTCCATTATGGAACTCGCGTCCAATATGGCGTCTTTCCTGACCCGTTGGACATATATGGCAAACGCGACCAACGGTATCTTAAGTGGTATTATGCCGGCCATTAGTTGCTTTCAATTTAATGGCACAGTGATTCAGTGACAGTCATCCACCTAAGTTGACCGTCCAATATCGGTCACTGAACCTCGTTAAAATCAATAACATAATTGACAGTATTTTCAGACAGAGATCCGCCAGCCACCGGCCGGTCTACCCGCAGCGAACATCCATTGGCTCCATCCGTTATGTACGCCAGCCTCAAGTCAATCACCACATGGCCACCGTCCCGGGAAAATGCACGCCGGTTCACACTCATATTGTGTGTCATCGCCACCGTCGGCAGCCTGCTGACCTATGGTTTGTCGGCGCCGCTCTCACTGGGCCTGCTGTTGCTGAACATCGCCGCCACCACGTGTGTCTGGGTGCAATATCGTCTGTCACGCAAGTCGATCAAGTTCCAGCCCCAGGAACTCGCCGACCGTTTGCTGGAAGTCCAGGAAAACGAACGCCACCGGCTCAGCCGCGAGCTGCACGACGATATCGGTCAATTGCTCACAGCGGCCAAGCTGCAAAGCGAGTGGCTGAAAAAACGCCTGCCGCAAGAATTGCAGGAGCAATGCTCGACACTTTGCGAGACCCTTGAAGAAACCCTGAACAAGGTGCGCGACGTTTCAGCCATTCTCAATCCGCGCCAACTGACCAGCCTCGGGCTGGAGGCCAGTCTGCGTGCGCACTTGCTCAAGACCCTGGCCAATACGCCGGTGCACTGGAGCCTCGATTGCCAGCAGCGGCTCAACGGGATTCCCGAAGAAATGGCGGTCGCCGCTTTTCGCATTGCTCAGGAAGCGGTCACCAACATTCTGCGTCACGCGCAAGCCAGCAACCTGCTGATCCGCGTGCAACGCCTGCCAAAAGGCCTGACGCTGTTGATCAGCGACGACGGCCAAGGGTTCGCACCGGCTGCAGATCCGGGCCGTGAAGGACAACGTGGCATGGCCGGGATGGCCGAAAGGATCGAACAATTGGGCGGCACGTTGAATGTCATCAGCGAGCCGGGCAAAGGCACTCAAATCGAAGCACTATTCCCCTGGGCGCCCCGTGCACTCGAGCGGGCCAGTACGAATAAGGTTATGCGTTGACTTGTAACTTACTCCTGGTGGATGACCACTCGCTGATCAGGGCCGGCGTGCGCGCTCTGGTGCTCGACATTCCCGGTTACGCGGTCGTTGGCGAAGCCAGTGATGGCTCGCAGCTGCTCGAAATGGTCGAGCAACTGACGCCCGACATCGTCTTGCTGGATATCTCGATGAAGGAAACCGGCGGCCTCGAAGCCCTGCAACGGCTCAAGCGCGTCCGCCCGCAAAGCAAGGTGCTGATCCTGTCGATGCATACCGATCCGGCGCTGATCATGCAGGCCCTGGAATCCGGGGCGCACGGCTATCTGCTCAAGGACACCACGGCCACCGAGCTGGAACATGCCCTCGAAGCCTTGCGCAACAACGAGCGGTACCTGAGCCCGGCAATCGCCCACACCGTGATCAATCAGGCTCTGACCCGTACGCAGAAAAACCAGCCGGAAGTGGCCGACTCGCACAACCTGACGGCACGCCAGCTGGAAATCCTGCGGCTGATCGTGCGCGGCAAGTCCACCCGGGAAATCGCCAACGGCCTGGGCCTGAGCATCAAGACCGTCGAAACCCACCGCTCGCAGATCATGAAACGCCTGCAGATCTACGATGTGGCAGGCCTGGTGCTGTTCGCGGTGCGGGAACAGATCATCAGTCTGGACGACTGATCGGGCGGTTACCCCCCAACAACGGCGAATGCTCGGGCAAGTGCACCCGCAAGGCTCCCGGGAGCGCCTCGAAGCGCAGGCTGTCGCCGGCCAGCGGCTCGCCGTCAAGATTGATGCTCAGGCCCTCGGCGACCTTGATCTCGACCCAGGGCAAGCGCGCTCGGACAAACATATTGTCGAGGCCGAACCCATCGCTGAGCAGCGTCTTCAGTGTGCCCACCAGCTCCTGCGGTGCCGGCAGAATGCTGATGTCCAGCAGACCATCATCGACTAGCGCCTGCGGACACAACTCATGTCCGCCTCCCGCCTGACGGCCGTTGCCGATACCCAGCGCCAGCAACTCGCCGCGCCAGTGAAAGTCCGGCCCCTGCAGTTCACCGTACGCCGCGTGCAACTCGCTGAAGCGCGACAAACCGGTAAACAGATAGGCAGCTCCACCCAGCACTTTTTTCAGATCCTCGGACGTATTGGCCGTGACCTGGCTACCGAAACCGCCGGTCGCCATATTGAGGAAAATCTGCCCGCCGACTTCGCCCAGATCAATGTCACGCGGCGGCACATCAAGAAGCTCAAGCGCCTCGGCCGGCTCCAGCGGAATCCCCGCCGCACGGGAAAAATCGTTGGCCGTGCCCAGCGGCAACAGCACCAGACTGGCTTTGTGCGAATGCGCGGCCAAGGCTTCAGCGATATCCCGCAACGTACCATCACCGCCCCCGGCGATGATCTGCCGATAGCCACCTGCCAGCGCCTCCTCCACCAGACGCTGAGCGTCACCCGCCTCCCAGGTCAGACGCACCACCAGCTCCCAGCCTTGCTTGCGCTTTGCTTCGACGGCGGCGCGAACCGCCTCATTGAGTGCCTGCTTGCCATGCAGAATCAACAGCGCCCTGCGTTCACTCATAACGGTACTCCCCACAGTTGAATCGGTATGAAACATCTGGACCACTGGCATACGCAAAAAAGCCATCGCAATCCCATTTAATTCAAGCGATTGCCTTGTGCGGTCCTACACAGCGGTATTTTTTCTTACGATATGTGAGGAATCGGCTCAATTGACCAGGCTCAATCATTGGCTCACCTTGTGCAGGTGGTATCAACCTTCGATTTAACAACACAAGGATGTGCAGGTAATGAGTGGATACACCCTCGGAGCTGGTGACAGTTTGAATGACGGGAAGGCCAGCGAGCTTACATTTGAAACAGCCGATGGACATTTCCATGCCAAGCCATGAAGCCCGAATTGCAAATAGTCCGCTTGCTCCTCTCGACGACAGTCGTGCCAGTCACACAGCCGATTTCAGAAAGAGCAACAGAACCGCTGGAGAAGTTGATATGGAACCGCGAGTGACCGAACTGGAAACCCACCTCAAATACATTCGCCGTGATATGGACGAAGTCCGCGGGGATGTAAAGACCATCAAGCATCGTCTCGCCTATTCGGCGGGTGCGACGGCAGTGGTCCTCGGACTGCTGGGATGGGTTGCCAACAGCCGGTTCGATCATCTGGTCACACTGATGAGCCATTGACCGGGAATGCAGGCCTCGACGCGGTATCGGTCGAGCCTGCAGTTCCAGAGCAGGCTCAATCGAGCAGATCGCTCAGTGGAATGAACCCGACCTCATCGCCCTCTGCCAGCGTCCGGCCCTCCAGCACTTCTACCAGGCCATCCGCCCAGGCCGCGCTGCGCAGTACACCGGAGCTTTGATTGCGGTAGATGATCGCCCGCCCTTGTTCGAGTCGACCGCGCAGGTATTCGCGACGATTGCCGGCCACAGGCCAGGCAAAACCTGCAGGAACGGTAAACTTCAGCGGTTCGACATCTTGTACACCCTGACGCCGCAACAGATAGGGTCGCGTGAGCAGAGCAAAGGTCACCAGCGTCGAAGCGGGGTTGCCCGGCAGGCCGATCACCGGCACCTTGCGAAAATGACCGAACGTCAGCGGTTTACCCGGTTTGATTGCCAGCTTCCACAATGCCAGCTCGCCCTCTTCTCTCAGTGCGATGCCAAGAAAATCCGCTTCGCCGACCGATACGCCGCCGGTGGAGAGAATCAGGTCGACACCCTGCAACTCGCCCAGACGTTCGCGGGTGGTGGCCAGATCGTCCGGGAGAATGCCGGCATCAATCACTTCACAACCCAGACGCTGCAGCCAACTGCACAACACCACCCGGTTACTGTTGTAAATCTGCCCCGGCCCCAACGGCTGGCCCGGTTCGACCAGCTCATCGCCGGTGGACAACACCGCCACTCGAACCTTGCGCACCACGTTCAACCCGGAACAACCCAGCGACGCCGCCAGACCTTGCTCGATCGGCCCCAGTCGGGTACCTGCGGTCAGGATCAACTCACCGACGGTAGTTTCCTGCCCTTGCGGGCGAATGTTCTGCCCGACGCTCATGGTTTCGAGGAAACACACGCGGCCGTCGGCTTGAACCTCGGCATTTTCCTGCATTTCCACGCAATCAGCCCCGGCCGGTACTGGCGCACCGGTGAAGATTCGCGCACAGGTGCCGGGCGTCAAAGGCTCAGGCGCCTGTCCGGCAAAGACTTTTTGACTGACCGGCAGCGGTTCGCCGGTCCAGTCCGCCAGAGTCAGGGCATAACCATCCATGGCACTGTTTGGCCAGGGCGGCAGGTCGAGGGTCGAAACCAGGTCTTCGGCCAACACCCGACCCTCGACCTCAGCCAAGGGCAGGAATTCGCGCTCGACAATCGGCGAGGCCGCGGCCATTTCCAGCAGACGGCCCAGCGCTTCCTCGACAGGCATCAGGCTGCCGGTTTTGCCCGGCTTACCCACGGGATTCACAAGGCGCAGCCTGTTTCAGGTGCGGAACGAAGTTGCACGGACGATGCCGCGAGTCCAGCTGTTCAGCGAGAATGCCGTCCCAACCGGTGCGCACTGCATTGGTCGAACCGGGCAGGCAGCACACCAGCGTGCCATTGGCCAGGCCGGCCAGTGCCCGCGACTGCACGGTCGACGTACCGATATCAGCCACCGAGATCTGGCGGAACAGTTCGCCGAAACCGTCAACCTGCTTGTCGAGCAGACAGGCCACGGCTTCAGGCGTGCTGTCACGCCCGGTAAAACCAGTGCCGCCGGTAATCAACACAACCTGCACCACGTCCTCGGCAATCCAGTGGGCAACTTGCGCGCGGATCTTGTACAGGTCATCTTTGAGCAGGACCCGTTCGGCCAGGTAGTGACCGGCAGCAGTCAGACGGTCGACGAAGACCTGGCCTGAGGTATCGGTTTCCAGGGTACGGGTATCGCTGACAGTCAGCACCGCAATGTTCAGCGGTGCAAAAGGTACATCGGCCTTGGCTTTCATTAGGCTCGTCCAGTTGTAGGAGAAACAGCCCGGTGTTATATCACAGCGCCTGAATTTTTCGCCGCCCTGCTGGAGAGCTGCCATGACCTCGAACACGCCATTGCCCCCCTGCTCCATTCTGCTCCTGGCGGGCGGACGCGGCCAGCGCATGGGCGGCCAGGACAAAGGGCTGGTCGAATGGCAGGGTGAGCCGCTGATTGCGCATTTGCAGCGCAAGGTACGGCCGCTGACCGACGATTTGATCATCTCCTGCAATCGCAATCGCGAGCGCTATGCCGCCTATGCCGATCAATTGGTCAGCGATGAAGAAGGCGACTTTCCCGGTCCGCTGGCCGGCATCCTCGCCGGGCTCAAGGCCGCCCGCCTCTCGCACCTGCTGGTTTTGCCCTGCGATGTGCCGCGAATCGACGCAACGCTATTGCAGGGCATGCGTGAAACCGCCAGCCAGTTCCCTGACAAACCTTTAATGTTGCGTCACGACGACCACTGGGAACCCCTGCTGTGCGTGATTCCGACAGCCCTTTTGGCCGAGTTCGAAACCGCCTGGAACGCCGGTGAACGCAGTCCCGGCCGGGTCATGCGCAACCTCGGCGCGACGGCCCTGCAATGCCCGGACAATGACCCGCGGCTGGCCAACCTGAACACCCCCGAACTGTTAAATGCGCATAACACTGTGTCAGACTGATAGCCTTCAAGGAACTCTCACGCCTTGTATACGTCTCAAGCTCAGTAACCAAAAGTATTCCCATTCGGAGACACACCCATGACTCAACGGACCCTCGCCACTTTCATGCTCGCACTGGGCCTGGCAACTCTCGCTGGTTGCTCGTCGCCGACAGTGATCACCTTGAATGACGGTCGCGAAATCCAGGCCGTCGACACCCCTAAATATGACGAAGATTCGGGTTTCTACGAGTTCAAGCAACTGGACGGTAAAGAGACCCGCCTCAACAAGGATCAGGTTCGTACCGTTAAAGAGCTGTAAGCTTTACGTCGACACCGGATACAGAAAAGCCCGCATTGATGCGGGCTTTTTCATGGGCGCTGGAAAGTGTGTGGCGTTACCACTGCAGAGTGATCTGACTCTCGAACTCGCGCTCTTCACCGGTCACCGGGTCAATAAAACGCAGCCCCTGTGCCAGCAATTTCAGCGGATTGGCATAGTCATCTTCAATGTCCTTCAACACCTGCGGGTAAAAAGGATCGTTACAGATACTCGCCCCCAGCGCGGTCATGTGCACCCGCAACTGATGCTTCTTGCCGGTCACCGGGTACAGCCCGTAGCGCCACAGATCACCATGCTTTTCCCTGACTTCCACCGCCGTTTCGGTATTGGCGACACCCGGCCCCTCCTGCATGCGGAAGAACGGTTCACCGTCGACCAGCCTACTTTTGTGCACCAGTGGAAATTCCAGGTCCGGCAGCGCACGGGCGATCGCTTCATAGCGTTTATCAATCTGCCGCGTCGGGAACAACGACTGATACGCCGAGCGGGTTTGCGGGTTGGCCGAAAAGATCACCAGTCCTGCCGTGTGCCGATCAATGCGGTGCAGCGGCACCAGATGCGGGTTATCCAGACGACGGATCAGACGGCGCAGCAACGTCTGCTCGACGTATTCACCGGCCGGTGTCACCGGCAGAAAGTGCGGTTTGTCCGCCACCACCAGATGCTCGTCCGCATACAGGATCGACTCGACTACCGGAATCGGCTTTTCATCCGGCACTTCACGGAAGTAGTGAATGCGCAGGCCTTCCTTGTACGGCAGATCCAGCGCGATCGGCTGACCCTGACCGTCCAGCACCCGGCCCCGGGCGATTCTGTCCAGCCACTGCTCGCGGCTGATCGCACTGAAATGCTCACACAGGCAATCCAACACGGTAAGCCACGCACCCGGAGGCAGGTAAAGGGTGCTGGCCTGATTCTGCGCAGCGGAAAAGGTTGGTGTGGACATACGGAAATTCGAACCCTCAATGCAGGCCGGCATTATCCAACACTGAGCGCAACGAACCTAGTGCAGAATCTGCGGCCCGCTCAGGCCGGTATCGACTTGAGCGCCGCCGCTTCGGTGAACTCCTTGAGCCAGCGCAGCACATCGACCGCCTCCCAGCGCCCCGGGTCATACAAGGCGTACAGCAAGCCCTGATAACCGACCACATCCAGTTGCTTGTGATAACCGGCACGCTGGAACAACGCTTCGATTTCGGCAAAACAGGTATTGAAATGCAGTTTGTTGAACGGCGTCTTGCCCTCCGTGACCAGCCCGTCCAGGCGCAGTTCGAGAACCGCCTCGCGCACCACGTCAACCGACATCCGGTTCACGCTGTTCTTCAACTGTTCGACATTGACCACGGTTCGTCCCTCTGACTGCCGGATTCACCTGCTCAAGTCATCAAAAGCAGCAGGCCAACCCAATTACTGTATGCGCATACAGTAAACGAATAATCCGCCGAGTGCCAATGGGAGGATGGTCGGTCGCGACCAGCGGATGACCAACTCAGCGCAGAAATGCCACGACCTGATCGGCATTGAACGGCCAGCTCAATTCCGCGCCGGTATCAACCCGGCGCAGCACCGGAATCCGCAGGCTGTAAGCCTCGTACCAGGATTCATCGTCGGCAATGTCCACCAGTTCGACCAGCAGACCGTGCTCGACGAAAGGCATCAACTCGGCTTCTGCCAACTCACACAAATGGCATCCCAAGGTGCCGAACAACTGACATTCAGGAGGCATGATCGCTCAACCGGAAAAGTGAGCGTTCATTCTAGGCCTGCCTCGAAAACCCGTCGAGCGACTGCTGCCCGATGACCCGAACACGGCGGGAAGCACGTAAAACCCTGACGCAAATCAGTCCACGAAAAAGCCAATCAGGCGATGCTCCCGGGCTTTTTGCCTCTACGCTTGAAAAGCCTGAGCCTGACATCGGAGTGTCTTGTGTTTGCCAACCTGTTGATCATCCTCGCCTCATCCCTGGTGATGATTGCCCTGTTCCGCCGCCTGCGTTTGCCGCCGGTGCTGGGCTATCTCTGCGTGGGCCTGATGGTCGGGCCGACCGCGTTCAACTGGGTCAACGAGAGCGAACACCTGCCGGACGTGGCCGAGCTGGGTGTGGTGTTCCTGCTGTTCTCACTGGGCCTGGAGTTTTCTCTGTCGAAAATGATCGCACTGCGCAAAGTGGTGTTTCGCCTGGGCAGTCAGCAGGTATTGCTCAGCACCGGGGTGCTCGGACTGGTGCTGATCCTGCTGGGAATGCCGCTGGCCCCGGCCCTGTTGCTCGGTGCCGGGCTGTCATTGTCGTCGACGGCGATAGTCACCAAGGAGTTGAGCAGCCTGGGCGAAGTGTTCAGCAGTCACGGGCAGATCGCCGTCGGGGTCTTGCTGTTTCAGGATGTGGTCGCGGTGTTGCTGCTGACCCTGGTGCCGGTGTTCGCCGGAAGCAGTACGCAAGCCTGGTACTGGGCCTTGCCATTGACGCTGGTGAAGACCGTGGTGCTGTTTTTCGGTCTGTTGCTGGCCAGCCGCTGGTTGCTGCCACGACTGTTCCACGAGGTGGCCGCGTCGCGTTCGGCGGAATTGTTCGTGCTGCTGGCGCTGGTGATTGTGCTGTTGACCGCCTGGTTGACACACCTGCTGGGCCTGTCCCCTGCCCTCGGCGCATTTCTGGCCGGGATGCTGCTGGGCGAGAGTCACTACCGCCATCAGATCGAGGCCGACATCCGGCCGTTTCGCGACATTCTGCTCGGGGTGTTTTTCGTCAGCATCGGCATGCTGATCGACCTGCAACTGTTCGTCAGTCACAGCGTGCTGATTCTCGGCCTGACCCTCGGCCTGATGCTGATCAAAGGCACGGTCGTGGCGCTGTTGGTGAAGTGGCGCGGCAGCGATCACGAGACTGCGTGGCGCAGCGGCCTGGCCCTGGCGCAGGGCGGGGAATTCTGCTTCGCCTTGATGGCGCAGATGCAACAGAACCAACTGCTGCCTGCCGAGTTGGGCGCCCTGCTGCTCGCGGCAACATTCTGCTCGATGCTGCTGACGCCGCTGCTGTTGCGCGCTGCGCCGAAAATCGCCGCGCGGCTGCACCGCAAACCGAACCAGGCGGCGCAAATCGAGGAAATCAGCGCCCTCAACGCCGACCTGGATCAACACGTGGTGATCTGTGGCTACGGACGAGTCGGCCAATCCATCGGCCGCTTCATGCGCAATGCCGGTCAACCTTACATCGCTCTGGACAACGACCCGGTGCGGGTGCAGGAAGCCGCATCCGGCGAAAGCGACGTGCATTACGGTGACTCGTCGCGCGGCGACCTGCTGACCGCGGTCGGACTGTTGCGCGCCCGGTTGCTGGTAATCGCCGTGGATCAGAGCGATGTCAGCCTGCGGATTCTCAAAGAGGCCCGCAGGCTCAACGCGCAGATCCCGATTCTGGTACGCACCCGCGACGACAGCCAGTGGGCCGAACTCAAGGCGGCCGGCGCCAGCGAAGTGGTGCCGGAGCTATTGGAATCGAGCCTGATGCTCGCCTCCCACGCCTTGATCATGCTCGGCCTGCCGGCACATCAGGTGCAGGAGCAAGTCGATCAGGTGCGTATTGATCGCTATCGCCTGCTGCACGGTTTCTATCCCGGCGCCGAAGACCAGGAAGCCTAGTCCTGACTCACCGCGCCGATCTTGTGCAGCGACAGGTCGGCGCCGTAATACTCTTGCTCCTGACTCAGGCGCAGACCATGCAACGCCTTGATCACCCCGTACACGGCGAATCCGCCGAGCAGTGCGACCAGCACGCCGAGCGCGGTGCCGATCAACTGACTGATCAGGCTGACACCGCCGAGGCCACCCAGCGCAGTCTGGCCAAAGATGCCGCAGGCAATTCCGCCCCACACCCCGCACAAACCGTGCAACGGCCAGACACCGAGCACATCGTCGATGCGCCATTTGACTTGTGCGGCGGTAAAGCACCAGACAAACAGCGCACCGGCAATCGCGCCGGTGACCAAGGCACCCACCGGATGCATCAGGTCGGAACCGGCGCAGATCGCTACCAGTCCGGCCAACGGGCCGTTGTGCAGAAAGCCCGGGTCGTTGCGCCCGACGATCAGCGCCGCCACCGTGCCGCCGACCATCGCCATCAGCGAGTTGACCGCCACCAGACCGCTGACGCCTTGCAAGGTCTGCGCGCTCATCACGTTGAAGCCGAACCAGCCGACAATCAGGATCCACGAGCCCAGCGCCAGAAACGGAATGCTCGACGGCGCGAACGCCACCAGACGCCCGTCGCGATAACGCCCGTTGCGCGGGCCGAGCAGCAATACCGCCGCCAGCGCCAGCCACCCGCCCATGGCGTGGACCACCACCGATCCGGCGAAATCATGGAACGCCGCGCCAAAGCGCGCGGTCAGCCAGGCTTGCAGACCGAAGTTGCCGTTCCAGATCATGCCCTCGAAAAACGGATAGATGAACGCCACGATCAACGCCGTCGCGCACAGCTGCGGAACGAATCGCGCACGCTCGGCAATCCCGCCGGAAATGATCGCCGGGATCGCCGCAGCAAAGGTCAGCAGGAAGAAAAACTTCACCAGGCCATAACCGTGATCGGCACTCAGCACCGCCGCCGGTTGCATGAAGGTCACCCCGTAGGAGATCCAATAGCCTATAAAGAAATAGGCCAGGGTCGAGACCGCAAAGTCGCTGAGAATTTTCGACAGCGCGTTGACCTGGTTTTTCTGGCGCACTGTGCCGACTTCCAGGAAGGCGAACCCGGCGTGCATCGCCAGCACCATCACCGCACCGATCAGAATGAACAACGTGTTGGAACTGTGAACCAATGTGTCCACAGCGCTTTGCAGATTTTCCATAAAGAGGCAGACCTGAAGGCTAAAAAGGCACCAAAGCGGTTCGCGCGGACAATTCATGCACCAAGTTGCGTCCTGTCGGGCACTGCACTGAAGCAGCAGTGAACCGCTTTGGCGCACAAGGTTGATGTCCTGACACGAACCAGGAATATTTGAGTTAAGGTTTTGCTGCATGCACGCCCGGCAACGGCGCACGAAGGCAGCAGGACGCACCACGACATAGCAAAAGCTGTACCAGTCATTTGTACTGAACCTTCGCGCAAGGCTCATACTCGAACGCTTCAGACGTCACTTACGGAGATCCACCCATGGCCAGCATCAAGGCAAAGACCGCTCAAGAAATCCTGATGAACGACTTCCAGACTCTGGTCGCCGATACCGAGCGTTTGCTCGAGCACACCGCGTCTTTGGCGGGCGATCAGGCCGATGAGCTGCGCGATCAGATCCACGACAGCCTGCTGCGCGCCCGGGAAACCCTGAAGCTGACCGAAGACAGCCTGCGTGATCGTGGCCAGGCGGCAGTCACAGCCACCGAAGATTACGTGTCGGCCAACCCTTGGCAGTCGGTGGGCATCGCCGCCGGGGTGGGCTTTCTGATTGGCCTGTTGGCCACTCGGCGCTGATCATGTCGATCGGCGAATCCGGCCCGGGGTCGGGCACCTCCTCCTCCACGCGGCGCCTGGGCGCCGCTGTTCTCGGCTTGCTGCACAGCCATGTCGAACTGTTCGGCATCGAGCTGCAGGAGCAGAAATCACGCACCGTCAGCCTGTTGCTGTTCGCAGGGCTGGCGCTGGTGTTTGCCCTGCTGTTGCTGGTCGGCCTGTCAGCCCTGGTGTTGATCCTGCTGTGGGACACTTATCGCTTGCCCGGGATCATTGGCCTGTGCGTGTTCTACACCCTGGCGGCGGGCTTCTGTGGTTTGCGCCTGAAGGCAGCGGTCTTCGATGAATCCTCGCCCTTCCACGGCACTCTGGAAGAATTGGCCAATGATCGGGAGCGCCTGCTGCCATGAGCCTGCCTGAACTGCCACACAACAGCTCGCGCCGGGAAATGCGCAAGGCGCTGATTCGCCTGCGCATGGAAATGCATCGTCAGGAAATCCGCCACGAAGCCGGGCAAGTGCTGCAACCCTTGCAGCGCATGCGCGGCATGACGCAAAACCTGCAGGGCGGTTTCGGCATCAAGCACGCGCCGCTTTGGGGCGTGGCTGCGGTCACCCTGCTGGGATTCATCACTGGCAAAGGCGCAAAAAGCGGCGGCGTCGGCGGCCTGACCCGGTTGATTCGTCTGGGCACCACTCTTGGCCCGCTGGTCAAACTGGTGATGCAGAGTTCGCGTAAACGCTAAGACCGGCCATCTGGCTGCATTCTTGCAATGCCCGGGATTGAACCTCCCTACCCCGAGGTTCAATCCCGCGTGCCTACCCGGCCGGCAGGGTTTACCCCGAACAAGAACAACTAAGGAGGCCCCGTGATCGACGGGCAACCGCTCGCCTGCTTTCAACCTTTCATTGATACCGCAACCGGACGTATTGCAGGCGTCGAAGCATTAGGGCGCCTGCGTCAGCCCGACGGCCAACTGACCTCGGTCGGGCCGTTGTTCGCCGACCCGCGCACACCTGCCATCGCCCTGCGCCGCCTCGACCGCCAGATCCGTGACCACGCCCTGAGCCGACTGCATGAAGCCCCTGCCGAGTGGTTTCTCAGCCTCAACATGTCGCCGCGCTGGATCAGTCGCCTGCGCGCCGATCAGCCGCTGCCCAGTCTCAAGCAAATGCTGCGACATGGCGTCGATCCGCAACGCATCGTCTTCGAGATCACTGAACTGGGCGGCAACGGTCAGCGTCTGGCCGACGTGGTCGGCCGTTATCGTGACGCCGGCGCGCGGATTGCCATTGATGATTTCGGTGCCGGTTACTCGCAGCTTGATCGGGTGCTGGCGTTGCAACCGGACATTCTCAAACTCGACATGCGCCTGTTTCAGGCGGCGGCGCTGGGCGGGCCAAGCAGCGAGGTGGTCAAGGCCCTGGCGCAAATGGCTGAGAAAACCGGCTGCTGGATCATTGCCGAAGGCGTGGAGACCGAAGCGCAGCTGAATTTCGCGCTGGAATGCGGATCACGTTACGTTCAGGGTTTCCTGTTCGCCCGGGCGCAGGAAGCCTTCTATCCGACCGACGCCTTCGTGCCGCGCTTCGCCGAACTGCGTCAGCGGTACGTGCGGCAGAAGCTGGCCGAACGCGGGCGCCTGATGCAGATGCGCCAGCAGCTCGGCGAACTGATGGCGATCCTGCAAGCCTGGGCGCAGGCCCACGCACCGCTCAGTGCGCTGCCACAACTGGAGGCCTTTCCGTGGTTGCTGCGGTTCTACCAATGCGACCGGCATGGCACACAACTCACGCCCAACCTTGAATGGCGGCACAATCGCTGGGTCGCCGACAACCGCTACCTGGGGCACAACTGGTCATGGCGTCCGTACTTCTATCATTTGCTCGCTGAAGGCTGGGAGGAGCGGCGTCTGACCCTGTCCAGCACCTACCGCGATGCCACCAGCAACCAGTATTGCCTGACCGCCGGCCAGTTCTTCGACAACGGCGAACGCCTGCTGCTGATCGACATTGATGCAGCCGGCTTGTAGTTCCGCTTGCAGGGGCGTGGCCGAACCGGGAAGCTAGGGCATTGATCATTCCAGTCACCGACGGAGAGAACCAGCCTTGGATTGGCAGACCCTGCTCAACCGCGAACGCCTTGGAAAACCGCTGCACAGCCCGCAAGAACTGGGGCGCAGCCCGTTCCACAAAGACCACGACCGTATCATTTTCTCCGGCGCCTTCCGCCGTCTGGGCCGCAAGACCCAGGTGCATCCGGTGACGAGTAACGACCACATCCACACCCGCCTGACCCACTCGCTGGAAGTCAGTTGCGTGGGCCGTTCGCTGGGCATGCGCGTCGGTGAAACCTTGCGCAGCGCCCTGCCCGACTGGTGCGAACCGAGCGATCTGGGCATGGTGGTGCAGTCGGCCTGCCTCGCGCATGACATCGGCAACCCGCCGTTTGGCCACTCCGGTGAGGACGCGATTCGTCACTGGTTCCAGCAGGCAGCCGGGCGCGGCTGGCTCGATGGCATGAGCGAAGCCGAACGCGGTGACTTCCTCAATTTCGAAGGCAATGCGCAAGGTTTCCGCGTACTGACGCAACTTGAGTATCACCAGTTCGACGGCGGCACCCGCCTCACCTACGCCACCCTCGGCACCTACCTGAAGTACCCGTGGACCGCACGTCACGCCGATTCGCTGGGCTACAAGAAACACAAGTTCGGCTGCTATCAGAGTGAACTGCCGCTGCTCGAGCAGATCGCTCACAAGCTCGGCCTGCCGCAGATGGAAGACCAGCGCTGGGCGCGGCATCCGTTGGTGTATCTGATGGAGGCGGCTGACGACATCTGCTACGCGCTGATCGACCTCGAAGACGGCCTGGAAATGGACCTGCTGGAGTATGCGGAAGTCGAGTCGCTGCTGCTCGGTCTGGTCGGCGACGACCTGCCGGAAACCTATCGCCAGCTCGGCCCGCAGGATTCGCGCCGACGCAAACTGGCGATCCTGCGCGGCAAGGCCATCGAACACCTGACCAACGCCGCCGCCCGAGCATTCGTCGAACAACAGGACACACTGCTGGCCGGCACTCTGCACGGCGACCTGGTGGAACACATGCACGGTCCGGCCAAGCGCTGCGTGCTGAACGCCAAGGACATCGCCCGCAAGAAGATCTTCCAGGACAAGCGCAAGACGCTGCATGAAATCGGCGCTTACACCACGCTGGAAATCCTCCTCAATGCATTCTGCGGTGCGGCACTCGAACAACACGGCGGCCGCACGCCGTCATTCAAGAGCCGGCGCATCCTCGACCTGCTGGGTAACAATGCACCCGATCCCCACGGGCCGCTGCACGCCTCGTTCCTGCGCATGATCGACTTCATCGCCGGGATGACCGACAGCTACGCCAGTGACATGGCGCTGGAAATGACCGGACGCTCCAGTCACTGACAGGAGCCGCTCCTCAACCGGGTCAGGGCGACTTGCCCGGTTGAGCGGGTTAGCCAATGAACCGTTTCGTTACTGTTCGATAATTGCTCAAACATGGCGTAATCCGTTTAACGCCAAACAAACTCATAACAACGCTGTTTATTCAACACTCCCCAAGCAACTTAAACATTCAGATAAACAAATAAACTCAACACTTCCTTACGCGGCATTGAGTTTGATCGTAGTCGGTTTCTCTTTAGTGTGTAGGACTTATCCTATATTGCTGCTGGAGCCCTGTGAGTTCATGCGGCAGCTCATTTATCTGAGCTAAGGTGCGCGCTTTATTCGCGCACGTATGGGATTTGATTATGAACTCCGTTTTTATTGTCGATGATCACCCCGTCATCCGACTTGCCGTTCGAATGCTCCTGGAGCATGAAGGTTACAAGGTCGTCGGCGAAACCGATAATGGGGTCGATGCCATGCAAATGGTCCGCGAATGCATGCCCGACCTGATCATCCTCGATATCAGCATCCCCAAGCTCGACGGCCTGGAAGTCCTCGCCCGCTTCAACGCCATGGGCACCCCGCTCAAGACCCTGGTACTGACGGCACAATGCCCGACGCTGTTCGGTATTCGCTGCATGCAGTCCGGCGCATCCGGTTATGTGTGCAAGGAAGAAGACTTGAGCGAACTGGTCAGTGCCATCAAGGCGGTACTTTCCGGTTACAACTATTTCCCCAGCCAGGCGTTGAATCCGGTACGCACTGACGATGTACGCTACGCCGAACTTGAACTGTTCAAATCCGTCAATGACCGCGAACTCATGGTTCTGCAGTTATTTGCCCAAGGGCGCACCAACAAGGAAATCGCCAAGGGCATGTTTCTCAGCAACAAGACAGTCAGTACCTACAAAAAACGCCTGATGCAAAAACTCAAAGCCAGATCGCTGGTGGAACTTATCGAGATGGCCAAACGCAACGCGCTAGTGTGAGAGCCCGAATGCCCAGTCGTTTAATGATCTATCTCGCTCTATGGTGTGCGAGCCTGTGTGTGACGACTCAGGCATCTGCCGACTTCCTCACTGCGCAGGATTATGTGCTGCGCAGCCGTTCGAGCCACGATGCGCCGGCCCTGTCTCTGCAACCTGCGCAACGGCAATGGCTACAGGCTCGCGGCGAACTGGTACTGGGCACTTCCGCCCCCGACTATCCGCCGTTCGACATGACTGTCAGCGGCCGCGATTACGAAGGTTTCACCGCCGACTACGCCGGCCTCCTCGGCCAGGCTGTCGGCTTGCCCATCCGGGTCAAGCGCTTTGCCTCACGGGATGCCGCCTTGCGCGCACTGATAACCGGTCAGGTCGATATGCTCGGTACCGCCAACGGTTTCGAAGCCAGCAACCCGGACATCCGCCTGTCGACGCCCTACGCCATCGACCAGCCGGTACTGGTCACCCGTGAAGGCGAAACCCGTGCACTGACCGACGGCCTCGCCGGCCTGCGGCTGAGCATGGTTTATCACTACCTGCCACAGGACGAAGTCCGGGCGATGTACCCCAACGCCATCCTGACCTCGTACCCCTCCTATCAAAACGCGATCAACGCGGTGGCTTTCGATCAGGCCGACGTGTTTCTCGGCGATACCCTCTCCACCCACTACATGATCAACAAGGGCTATCTGAACAACATTCGCATGGCCAATTTCGGCAAGCAGGAAGCCGACGGTTTCAGCTTCGCCGTACATGCCGACAACCCGCAACTACTGGCCATCATCAACAGCGCACTGCAGGCCATTCCGGCCGGTGAACGGGACAGCATCGCCAAGCGCTGGAGCGCCGGCAGCGACATCCTGCTGACCGACCAGAAGCTGCAATTGACCGACCATGAAGAGCAGTGGCTCAAACAGCATCCAGTGCTGCGTGTCGTGGTGAATGAGGCGTTCGCGCCGATGACATTCTTCGACAGCGACGGCAATCTGCGCGGCATCACCGCAGACCTGCTCGAACTGCTGCGCCTGCGCACCGGCATGCGCTTCGAACTGGTACGCAGCCGCAGCGACGGCGACATGATCGAGCAGATCAACCAGCATCGCGCCGATCTGATCGCGGCGCTGCTGCCCAGCCCGCAACGGGAAAAGACCCTGCAATTCAGCCGTCCCTATCTGGAAAACTCCTTCGTCCTGCTGACCCGCAAATCCTCTGACAGCCCGACCCATCCGACGCAGCTAAAAAACAAGTACCTGGCCATTGCCCAAGGCAATCCCATGGCCGATTACCTGCGCCGCGAATTCCCCGATATCCACCTGACCGAAACCTCCGACACCTTCGGTGCCGCGACCCTGCTGGCCGAAGGCAAGGTCGATGGCGCCGTGGCCTCGCTGGTGATTGCCAACTATCTGATTTCGTCGCGGATCTTCGAGCATCAGTTGCAGATCACCACCACCCTGGGCACCCGCCAGGCCGCTTTTTCGCTGGCCACGGCGCGGGACAACAACGAACTGGGGTCGATCCTCGACAAGGCGCTGCTGAGCATCAGTCCCGAAGAGCTGGGGGTGATCAACAGTCGCTGGCGAGGGTTTTCCAATGCGGCGCAAAGCAACTGGCATCACTATCAGCGTCTGTTCTACCAATTGATCGGCGCGGCATGCCTGCTGCTGTTGCTGTCGTTGCTGTGGAACGCCTACATGCGTCGCCAGATCAAGCAACGCCAGGCGGCCGAGCGGGCACTCAACGATCAGTTCGAATTCATGCGCTCATTGGTCAACGGCACACCGCATCCGATCTACGTGCGTGACCGCCAGGGACTGCTGCAAAGCTGCAACGACAGTTACCTGGAAGCGTTCAACGCCAAACGCGAGGACGTGATCGGCAAAAGCGTCATGCAAGGCACGTTGAGCAATGCCTTCGAAGCGCAGGCCTATCAGGCCGACTATCAGCGCGTCGTGGCCGAAGGCACGCCGCTATTGCTCGACCGCCCGCTGCACATCGGTGGCCGGCGCCTGACCATCTACCACTGGATCCTGCCGTACCGCGACTCCAGCGGCGATGTGCAAGGGATCATCGGTGGCTGGATCGACATCAGTGAACGCCGGCAATTGTTCGATGAACTGCGCGCGGCCAAGGAACAGGCGGACAACGCCAACCGTGCCAAAAGCACCTTTCTGGCCACCATGAGCCACGAAATCCGCACACCGATGAATGCGATCATCGGCATGCTCGAACTGACCCTCGAACGCATGACCGCGCAGCACCCGGATCGCTCATCGATCGAAACCGCCTACTGCTCGGCCAAGGATCTGCTGGGCCTGATCGGCGACATTCTCGATATCGCGCGCATCGAGTCCGGACATCTGAGCCTGAGCCCTGAACGGGTCAATCTGGTCGAGACAGTGGCCTCGGTGGTCAGAATCTTCGACGGTCTGGCCCGGCAGAAAAACCTCGCCCTGCCCCTGACCCTCAATCCCCCGGGTCTCGCTGTCGACGTGCAGCTCGATCCATTGCGCTTCAAGCAGATCCTGTCGAACCTGATCAGCAATGCCATCAAATTCACCGAGTCCGGGTCAGTCCGGGTCAGCCTCGACGTGCTTCCCGATGACGCGGGACAGTGTTCGCTGATTCAATTGACGATCCAGGACACCGGGGTCGGCATCAGCATCGAGGATCAGCAACGCCTGTTCAAACCGTTCGCCCAGGCCGACAGCGGCCGCCAGCCCGCGCGCAGTGGCGCAGGTCTGGGGCTGGTGATCAGTCGCAACCTTTGTGAAATGATGGGCGGCCAGCTGCAGCTGAGCAGTCAACCGGGGATCGGCACCCAAGTTTGCCTGTCGCTGCCGCTGCAAACGCTGCCGTGCAAGGTCGCCACGGTGAAAACCGCGCTGCCGATTCGCGCCGCCGGTACGCCGTTGAACATTCTGGTGGTCGATGACCATCCCGCCAATCGTCTGCTGATGTGCCAGCAACTGGAATTCCTCGGGCACCACTTCAGCCTTGCCGAGGACGGGCGAAGCGGCTTCGAGAAGTGGCAGAGCGGCGCATTCGACCTGGTCATCGCCGACTGCAACATGCCGATCATGAACGGTTACGAACTGACCGCGGCGATCCGCCAGCAGGAATCACGCACGGGGCGCACTCCGTGTACCGTGCTCGGCTTCACGGCCAACGCGCAGCCCGAGGAAGTGCAGCGCTGCAAACAGGCCGGCATGAACGACTGCCTGTTCAAGCCTTTGAGCCTCAGTGCCCTGAGTCACTGGGTCAACGGCATGCAGGCCGCAATGCCGCAACCGGCGTTCAATCTTCAGGGCCTGGATCAACTGACTGGCGGCAATCCGCTTCAAGCCCGACGCCTGCTCACGCAACTGCTCAAGAGCAGCCGCCTCGATCGCCAGGAGTTGCTGGCCCTGGCCGCGAACAACGATCGTGAGGCCCTGGCGGTGGTGGCGCACAAAATCAAAGGTGCCGCGCGGATCGCTCAGGCTTCGCGGCTGATCGCCTGTTGCGATGAACTGGAGCAAGCCTGCCTGCAGAACGCCCCCGCGCCGGGCATCGAGCGCTGCATCGAGGCCACCGACGCGGCAATCGTCGAACTGGAGCAGGCCTTGCTGCAACAATTGGAACCGTTCGGGGAAAGCACAATGACCGAGCCTTAACTATGCTTTGGCGCTGAGCAGTGTGTTTACTTCAATGGAGAGTCAGCAATGCCCAGCCCACTGCGCCCGGATCCACGCCGGTTCCCGTTGCACGTGCACATCAGCGTCATGTTCACCTTTCTGCTGTTGCTGACAGGCGTTGTGCTCGGACTGTTCAACTATCGCCAGACCACCCGGATCATCCTGTCGAGCAGCGAAAACCTGTTCAATCGCATCGAACAGGATGTGCGCCTGGACCTGCATTCGACCTACGAACCGATCCGTCATCTGCTGAGCCTGCTGGCCGTCGACCAGGCGGCCGGGGCCTCGAACCTGCAACAGCGGCTGGCGCTGCTCAAGCCGTTCAGTCAGTCACTCAAGGACAACGCGGACCTCGCTTCGCTGTATCTGGGGTACGGCAATGGCGACTTTTTCATGGTCCGGCCGTTGCGCAACAGCGCCCTGCAGACCCTGCTCAAGGCCCCGCCGAACGCGGCCTACCAAGTCTGGAGCATCGAGCACGACGCCAGCGGCAACGCGTCATCGCAGTCACTGTTCTACGATCAGGCACTGAATCCGGTCGGGCGCCAGGACAACCCCGACGACCGTTACGATCCGCGCACCCGCAACTGGTACACCAACGCCCTGCAACAGGGCGACCAGATCACCACCGAACCCTATGTGTTTTTCTCCACGCACAACGTGGGCACCACCCTGGCCCGCCGCAGCAGTGAAACCGCTGTCATCGGTGCCGACCTGACCCTTGAAGCCCTCTCGGCCACCTTGATCAAGCATGTGGTCACCCCGTCCACCGAAATCGTCCTGTTCGATGCCGATGGCAATGCCGTGGCCTATCCCGACAGCAAACGACTGATTGTCGACGACAGCAGCGCACGCCTGGCCAAGGCCGCCGACCTCAGTCCGAATCTGCACGCGCTGCTGTCCACCGCTCATCAGGGCAAGCGGCTGAATGTCGACGGACGCCACTGGATCGTCGCCCGCAGTAATCTGCAGGAAGGCGGGCCGAGAGGTTTGCAGATGGCCCTGTTGGTGCCGGAGGACGAATTGCTCGCCGACGCCTACCGCCTGCGCTGGCAAGGTGCGCTGATCACTCTGGCGACCTTGCTGCTGTGCCTTCCGCTGGGCTGGCTGATTTCGCGGATTCTGGTCAAGCCGCTGCATGCGCTGGTCAAGGAGGCCGACGCGATTCGTAGTTTTGACTTCAACTTTCCGGTCACCCGCCGCTCGCCGGTGCTGGAGGTTGACCAGTTGAGCCTGTCGATGGCCCGCATGAAGGACACACTCGCCAGTTTTTTCCGCATCACCGACAGCCTGTGTGCCGAAACCCGTTTCGCGCCGCTGCTGCAACGGGTGCTGTTTGAAACGGTGCAGATCGCCCAGGCCCAGGCGGGATTGATCTATCTGCGCGAAAACGAAGGCAACCGGATGGAACCCTATGGGCTGGTGGTCGATGGCGTCTCGCAGGCGCCGGACGAGTTCGCTGTGCAGGGCCGGGATCTTCTGGCAGATCAGGGGTCGGCGTGGTTCCAGCAACTGGCGAATGCGGACAACGTGGTCACCAGCCTTGGCTTCGAACAGGCCGGGGACTTGCAGAAAGTCCTGTTGGCCATGCAGTCGCCGCGCATCCACCTGATCGGTATCCGCCTGCGCAACCGCCACAATGAAACCATCGGCCTGCTGATACTGCTGATCAACGACAGTGGCAGCCCTCAGGACCTGGAGAAACTGCGCCCGGACCGCATCGCTTTCCTGCAAGCCGTGTCCGGCGCGGCGGCAGTGAGTATCGAAAGCCAGCGCCTGCAAGCGAAGCAGAAGCAATTGCTCGATGCGTTCATCCAGTTGCTGGCCGGCGCCATCGACGCCAAGAGCCCGTACACCGGCGGCCACTGTCAGCGCGTGCCGGAACTGACCCTGATGCTCGCGCAGGCCGCTGCCGCGAGTCAGGCGCCGGCGTTTCAGAACTATCAGCCCAGCGAAGACGAATGGGAGGCCCTGCACATCGCGGCCTGGCTGCACGATTGCGGCAAGGTCACGACCCCGGAATATGTCGTCGACAAGGCGACCAAACTGGAAACCCTCAACGATCGCATCCACGAAATCCGCACCCGTTTCGAAGTGCTCAAGCGCGATGCCTGGATCAGTTACTGGCAGGCACTGGCCGGGGGTGGCAACGAGGCGCAACTGGCGGCCGTGCGCGATGCTGCCCTGGCCGAACTGGATGATGACTTTGCGTTTGTCGCGCGTTGCAATCTGGGCGGCGAGGCCATGGCCCAGGACGATCTGCAATGCCTTGAGCGCATCGCCGGGCGCCGCTGGACGCGCACCCTCGATGATCGACTGGGGGTGTCATGGGAGGAAAACCGCCGCCAGGCGCAAACGCCGGCACCGCTGTTGCCGGTCAGCGAACCGTTATTGGCGGACAAGCCCGAACACCTGATCGAACGCGCCGACAGCGAACTGATTCCGGACGACAATCCGTGGGGGTTCAAACTGGACGTGCCGCGCTACAAATACAATCGTGGCGAGCACTACAACCTGAGCATCGCCCGGGGCACGCTGACCCGCGAAGAGCGCTACATCATCAATCACCACATGGTGCAGACGATCCTGATGCTCAGCCACCTGCCCTTCCCCGGGCACCTGGACAGCGTTGCGGAAATTGCCGGTGGGCATCACGAAAAAATGGACGGCAGCGGCTACCCCAAACGCCTGAAGCGCGACGACATGAGCCTGCCGGCGCGAATGATGGCGATCGCCGATATTTTCGAGGCCCTGACGGCGGCGGATCGACCGTACAAGAAGGCCAAATCCTTGAGCGAAGCACTGGGGATCATGGCCACCATGTGTCGCGAGGCGCACATCGACGCCGAATTGTTTGGGTTGTTTATCAACGACGGGGTGTATTTGCAGTACGCCGCGCGGTTTCTCGATCCGCGCCAGATCGACGCGGTCGAACCGGCCAGCCTGCTGCGCAAGGCTGGCCTGGGCGCCTGATCAGCAGTCGGTCAGACGCAGGAAGATCGCCGCCATCTGCTCGATGCCGGCCTGATCGGCGCTGGCGAAACGCGCCAGTTTCGGGCTGTCGAGATCGAGCACGCCGATCAGTCGACCGTCCTTGACCAGCGGCACCACCAGTTCGCTGTTCGAAGCGCTGTCGCAGGCGATATGGCCGGGGAATGCATGCACGTCTTCCACGCGCTGGGTCTGCCGACTGGCCGCCGCCGCGCCGCACACGCCGCGCCCGAACGGAATACGCACGCAGGCAATCTGGCCCTGAAACGGGCCAAGCACCAGTTCTTCGTTGCGATTGAGGTAGAAACCGGCCCAGTTCAAGTCATCGAGCTGGTTGAACAGGAACGCCGAAAACTGCGCGGCGTTGGCGATGAAATCGCGCTCGTCCGCCAGCAGCGATTCCAGTTGTGCGGCCAACATGCCATAGCCTTCGAGGCCCTGGCCGCTTTGTTGCAAATCAATCATGCCTTGTGCTCCAGCAATTTCAGTCCCACCCAGTAACGGGCGAATTGGTACGCGCAACGTCCGTTGCGATTGCCGCGCCCGGTAGCCCAGCGCACGGCGAGGATGTCCAGCTCTTCGTCGCGCTGCCAGCTCAGGCCGGCCTTGGCGGCCAACTGGCCGATCCAGTGTTCGACGACGTTGAGGAAGTGTTCCTGGGTAAACGGATAAAACGACAGCCACAGGCCGAAACGGTCCGACAGCGCGATCTTGTCTTCCACCGCTTCACTCGGATGCAGTTCGCCGTCGACGCGCTTCCAGTTTTCGTTGTCGCTTTCCTTTTCCGGCACCAAGTGGCGACGGTTGGATGTGGCGTACAGCAAGACGTTGTCCGGGGCCTGTTCCAGTGAGCCGTCGAGTACGCTTTTCAGCACGCGGTAATCACCTTCACCGGATTCGAACGACAGGTCATCGCAAAACAGCACGAAGCGCTGCGGCAGTTTGCCAATCTGCTCGACCACGCGTGGCAGGTCGGCCAGGTGATCGCGCTCGATTTCGATCAAACGCAGGCCGGCCTTGGCGTGTTCGGCCAGCAGCGCGCGCACCAGCGACGATTTACCGGTGCCACGCGAGCCCCAGAGCAGCGCATGGTTGGCCGGCATGCCGTCGAGAAACTGTTGGGTGTTACGGCCCAGCTGTTCCAGCTGACGGTCGACGCCGATCAGGTCGGACAGACGCATGTCGAGGCTGACTTCCAGCGGCAACAAGTAGCCGCTGCGCCCGTCGCGCTGCCAGCGCGCCGCCAGGCAGGTTTCCCAGTCGATGACCGGGCGCGGCGCCGGCAGCAAGGGTTCGATCCGCGCCAGAACCGACTCGGCGCGTTCAAGAAAAGCATTCAATCGGGAATCCACGTCTTCTCCTCGGACACGTTCAAAGTAATGATGGTGCTTCAGCGACGACAATCAGATCAACAACCCCCGCTCGGGCCTTGTTACAAGGCGATTCGGGAACCTCGGTATCCATACATGATCGACTATGCTTGAGCAGCGAAGGGAAACGGAAGTGGTTCAACACCCTATGGATATCAAATTCACCCACCGGCTGTCTTACAAGCAAGCCAGATTCACTGTGCTGGTCGGGTTCATTCTGGGCACGCTGCTCAGCCTGCTGCAAATCGGTATCGATTATGCCAGCGAAGATGCCTCCATCAACCGTGAAATCCTGTCGTTGCTGGAAATCAGCCACAACCCGGCGTCGCGGATCGCCTACAACATCGACGCGGAACTGGCGCAGGAACTGACCCTGGGCCTGTTGCGTTCGCCGGCGATTATTTCTGCGCAATTGACCGACAACAACGGCAACGTCCTGGCCAACGTCAAACGCCCGGAACTGCAAAGCGGTTATCGGGTGATCAGCGACTTCCTGTTCGGCGCCAAGCGCCAGTTCGAAGACCGCCTGTACCTCGACCACCTGCCCAACGAATCGCTGGGCACGCTGAATCTGGAAGTTGACACCTATGCGTTCGGCAGCCGCTTCCTGCGTCGTGCGGAAATCACCCTGCTCAATGGTTTTGCCCGCAGCCTGATCCTCACCGGGATCCTCCTGGCGCTGTTCTACGTAATGCTGACCAAACCGCTGGTGCGCCTGATCCGTGAACTCAGCGGGCGCGATGCGCGCAGTGCAGAACCGACGACCCTGGAATGTCCGGCCGGACACGCCAACGACGAGATCGGCGTGCTGGTCAAGGTTGCCAACCAGCAGTTCGACAACATCGCCACGGAAATCCAGCAACGGCGCAACGCGGAAAACCGCCTGACCGATTACCTCGGGCAACTGGAGCACATCGTCTCGGCCCGCACCGCCGAGCTCAAGGCCATCAACACCCGGCTCAGCCAGTCCAATCAGGAACTGGAAGTGGCGCGCAGCACCGCACTGGACATGGCCGAAGCGCGCTCGGCGTTTCTCGCCAACATGAGCCACGAGATTCGCACCCCGCTCAATGGCCTGCTGGGGATGATCGCCCTGTCCCTCGACGGACCGCTGAATGCCGAACAGCAACAGCAGCTGTCGATTGCCCACGACTCGGGCAAGGTCCTGGTGGAGCTGCTCAACGATATTCTCGATCTGTCCAAGTTCGACGCAGGGCAACTGGAGCTCGAGCACATCCCGTTCGATCTCGGTTCGCTGATCGAGGACACCGCCAACCTGCTGTCGCAGAACGCCGCGCCGAGCGTCGAACTGACCTGCCTGATCGATCCGCATTTCCCGGCGCTGGTGCTGGGAGACCCGACCCGGGTGCGGCAGATCGTCAGCAACCTGCTGTCCAATGCCCTGAAGTTCACCCGCTTCGGCCGCGTCGATGTGCGGCTGTCAGCGCATAACGACGGGGCGCGCATCGAGGTCTGCGACACCGGCATCGGCATCGCCCAGGACGCTCAGGTGAAAATCTTCCAGCCATTCACCCAGGCCGGTGCGGGTATCACCCGCCAGTACGGCGGCACCGGCCTCGGCCTGGCGTTGACCTACAACCTGTGCGAAGCCATGCAGGGCCGGCTGAGCATCAGTTCCGAGGCCGGTTTCGGCAGTCAGTTCTGCGCCGACCTGCCGCTGCCCTGCCACACCCGCGCGGTCATGCCGCCACCGCTGCACGGCAAGGTGCTGGCGATCACGTCCTCCAGCAGCGGGCTGGCAGAGTTGCTCAAGACGTTATTGCCGGTGTGGGGCGTAAGTTATGAACAGCGCAGCATGGACGACCCGTTGCTGGGCCTGTCACCCGACCTGCTGATCACCGATTGCCCGGAATGCCTGTTCAGCCTGCGCCCGACCCTCAGCGCGCCGATCCTGGTGGTGACGGCTTATGGCAGCTTCATGCCCAGCGAAGAAGCCGCAGCGCTGGCGCCGTTGCAGCAACAGGCCCGACCGCTGGCGCGTAATGCGCTGTATCAGATCCTGCGGCGCATCCTGCTGGCCGATATCACCACGATCAACGATGCACGGCTCGAGAGCCTGCCGGTTCGGCGACGCGGAAAGGTGCTGCTGGTGGAGGACAATCCGGTCAACCAACTGGTGGCCAAAGGCATGCTCGGCAAGCTCGGCTGCGATGTGGTGGTCGCCGCCCACGGCGCCGAGGCGCTGGATCAACTGGAGCACAATGAGTTCGATCTGGTGCTGATGGACTGCAACATGCCGGTGATGGACGGCTATGAAGCGAGCCGACAGATTCGCCAGAGCGGGCGCTGGCCGCACCTGCCGATCGTCGCGCTGACCGCCAACGCCATGTCCGAAGAACGCGAGCGCTGCCGTGCGGCGGGCATGAGCGATTACCTGGCCAAGCCGTTCCGCCGCGAAGAGCTGGCGGCCCTGCTCGACCAGTGGATTCCGACTACGTCAGCGCTTTGATCTGCCCCAGCAGGTGATCGAGGCCGTTGCGCAAATCGTTGAGTCGATCCAGGTCCACCCCGCTGTCGCACAGCAACCGGGCTTTGAGCGGCCCGACCTGCTCGCGCAGCGCCTGACCTTGGGTGGTCAGGCTCAAGTGCACTTCACGCTCGTCGCGCGCCGAACGCTGGCGCTGCACCAGCTGCAATTGCTCAAGGCGCTTGAGCAGCGGCGTCAGGGTGCCGGAATCCAGCGCCAGACGCTCGCCCAGGGCCTTGACCGTCGGTTGCTCCGGCGCACTGTCCTGCCACTCCCACAGCACCAGCATCGCCAGGTACTGCGGATAGGTCAGGCCGAGCTGGTCGAGCATCGGTTTGTAAGCGCGAATCACCGCCCGGGACGCGGCATACAACTTGAAGCACAATTGACTGTCGAGCTTCAGCGAATCGTCGGGCAGGCTGTTCATTTGAGCAGGGCTTCGATCTCGCCGCTCATGTCCTGCGGCTTGGTGGTCGGGGCAAAACGCTTGACCAGTTGCCCATCCTTGCCGATCAGGAACTTGGTGAAGTTCCACTTGATGCCCTCGGAGCCAAGCAGACCCGGGGCGCGCTTTTTCAACTGCACGAACAGTGGATGCGCGTCAGAACCGTTAACGTCGATCTTCTTGAACAGCGGAAAACTCACGCCGTAGTTCAGCTCACAGAACTCGCTGATCGCACCCTCGTTGCCCGGCTCCTGCTTGCCGAATTGATTGCACGGAAACCCCAGCACCACCAGACCCTGATCCTTGTAGGTCTGCCACAGCTCCTCCAAGCCTTTGTATTGCGGGGTAAAACCGCATTTGCTGGCGGTGTTGACCACCAGAACGGCCTTGCCGGCGAAATCGGCCAGGGTCTTTTGCTCACCCTTGATGGTGGTGACGGGGATATTCAGCAGGTTGTCGCTCATGATCCGCACTCTGAATTCTGGAAGAAGGCGTAAACATAGCGAGCAATTAAATTGCGTGCAATTTAATTAATTGCACACCTCCGTGTAGGAGCTGCCGAAGGCTGCGATCTGTTGATTTTAAGATCAACAGATCGCAGCCTTCGGCAGCTCCTACACGGTGGATCAAACCAGCCGGTCGAGCGCGCAGTTCAATCGCGCGGCTCGAGATTCAGGCACACCGAGTTGATGCAATAACGCAGGCCGGTCGGCGGCGGGCCATCAGGGAACACGTGCCCCAGGTGCGCATCGCAGCGGGCGCATTTGACTTCGGTGCGGATCATGCCGTGGCTGATATCGCGGATTTCGGTCATGGCGCTTTCGCCGATCGGCGCGTAGAAGCTCGGCCAGCCGCAGCCGGAATCGAATTTGGTCTTGGAGTCGAACAGCGGCTCATTGCAGCAGACGCAGTGATAGACGCCATCGGTCTTGGTGTCGTTGTATTTGCCAGAGAACGGTCGCTCGGTGGCGCTCAGGCGACATACGTTGTACTGCTCGGGGTCGAGCATCGCCCGCCATTCTTCCAGGGTTTTTTCCAACTTTTCCATCATCACACCTCAGCGGCTGAAAAAGCCCGATCTGTACCTTTTCCACGGATCGGGTGGCACGTATGATTGCGCCTCGTCACACGCCAGTCTGGCAGCCAGATCGGGCGCATTCAAACGGATTCTCGGCGCCATGGCGCCAGACTCCGCCTGTGCGAAGACGCAGGAATCCCAGTACGGTTGTCCATTCGCCGTCTGGATCGTTCATTTTCGGGATCACATCGCCATGCAGTTCAGCAAATCGAACAAGCTCGCCAACGTCTGCTACGACATTCGCGGCCCGGTGCTCAAGCACGCCAAACGTCTGGAAGAGGAAGGCCAGCGCATCCTCAAGCTGAACATCGGCAACCCGGCGCCGTTTGGTTTCGAAGCGCCGGACGAAATTCTCCAGGATGTGATCCGCAACCTGCCGACGGCCCAGGGCTACAGCGATTCCAAAGGCCTGTTCAGCGCACGTAAAGCGGTGATGCAGTACTACCAGCAGAAAAATGTCGAAGGTGTCGGCATCGAAGACATCTACCTGGGCAACGGCGTGTCCGAGCTGATCGTGATGTCGCTGCAGGCGCTGCTCAACAATGGCGACGAAGTGCTGGTGCCGGCCCCGGACTATCCGCTGTGGACTGCCGCCGTCAGCCTGGCCGGCGGTAACGCCGTGCACTACCTGTGCGACGAGGGCGCCGACTGGTTCCCTGATCTGGCCGACATCAAGGCCAAGATCACCCCAAACACCAAGGCCATGGTGATCATCAACCCGAACAACCCGACTGGCGCGGTGTATTCGAAGGAAGTGCTGCTGGGCATGCTGGAAATCGCCCGCGCGCACAACCTGGTGGTGTTCTCCGACGAAATCTACGACAAGATCCTCTACGACGATGCCGTGCACATCTGCACCGCTTCGCTGGCGCCGGACCTGCTGTGCCTGACCTTCAACGGTCTGTCGAAATCCTACCGCGTGGCGGGTTTCCGCTCCGGCTGGATCGCCATCTCCGGGCCGAAACACAATGCCCAGAGCTACATCGAAGGCATCGATATGCTGGCCAACATGCGCCTGTGTGCCAACGTCCCGAGCCAGCATGCGATCCAGACTGCCCTCGGCGGTTATCAGAGCATCAATGACCTGGTGCTGCCGCAAGGCCGTCTGCTGGAGCAGCGCAACCGTACCTGGGAATTGCTCAACGACATTCCCGGCGTCAGTTGCGTCAAGCCGATGGGCGCGCTGTATGCGTTCCCGCGGATCGACCCGAAAGTCTGCCCGATCCACAACGACGAGAAATTCGTCCTCGACCTGCTGCTCTCCGAGAAGCTGCTGGTGGTGCAAGGCACGGCCTTCAACTGGCCGTGGCCGGACCACTTCCGCGTGGTGACCCTGCCCCGTGTCGACGATCTGGAAATGGCCATCGGCCGCATCGGCAACTTCCTCAAGTCCTACCGCCAGTAACCGGTCGACAGTGCGCAGCGTGTCCTGCGTTGCGCGCTGTCTGATTCAGCAACACTTCTGCCCGCCCCGCCGCGCTGCGCCTTCTACACTTGCGACTCGTATGACCCACACGCCTCTGACGCCGGGGCGGCGGGTGGCGGCTGCCTGTCAAGCCTGCGGTTCTGCTCGCAGAAAATGACCTGCGGACCTCGGAATCCGCTGTAGGACACAGTTTGAAATAGTCACTCGGTTGAATCACCCGGTGCCGCACCTTATATACCCCGCAGTACGCTACATCTTTAGCTTGAGGAGATTTCTACAACCATGATGCGCATCCTGCTGTTTTTGGCCACTAACCTGGCGGTCGTGCTGATAGCCAGCATCACCCTGAGCCTGTTCGGCTTCAACGGGTTCATGGCGGCCAACGGGGTTGATCTCAACCTCAGTCAGCTGCTGGTTTTCTGTGCGGTCTTTGGTTTCGCCGGTTCGCTGTTCTCGCTGTTCATCTCCAAGTGGATGGCGAAGATGAGCACCAGCACCCAGATCATCAGCCAGCCACGTACCCGGCATGAGCAATGGCTGCTGCAAACCGTCGAGCAACTGTCCCGCGAAGCCGGGATCAAGATGCCCGAAGTCGGTATTTTCCCGGCCTACGAGGCCAACGCCTTTGCTACCGGCTGGAACAAGAACGACGCGCTGGTCGCGGTCAGCCAGGGCCTGCTCGAACGCTTTTCGCCAGATGAAGTGAAGGCCGTGCTGGCCCACGAAATCGGTCACGTGGCCAACGGTGACATGGTCACCCTGGCGCTGATCCAGGGCGTGGTGAACACCTTTGTGATGTTCTTTGCGCGGATCATCGGCAACTTCGTCGACAAGGTGATCTTCAAGAACGAAGAAGGCCAGGGCATCGCCTACTACGTGGCGACGATCTTCGCCGAACTGGTCCTGGGCATCCTCGCCAGCGCCATCGTCATGTGGTTCTCGCGCAAGCGCGAATTCCGTGCCGACGAAGCCGGCGCACGTCTGGCGGGGACCAACGCGATGATCGGTGCGCTGCAACGCCTGCGCGCCGAACAGGGCCTGCCGGTGCACATGCCGGACACCCTGAACGCCTTTGGCATCAACGGTGGCATCAAACAGGGCTTTGCCCGCATGTTCATGAGCCACCCGCCACTGGAAGAGCGTATCGACGCGCTGCGTCGTCGCGGTTGATCGGTTTGACGCAATAACGAAAAGGCCCGCAGTGATGCGGGCCTTTTTTGTGCTCGGGATTATGGATTGCCTGTTCTGGCCTCATCGCTGGCAAGCCAGCTCCCACAGGGTTTTGTGGTGTTCTCTGGATTTCTGATACGACACGGATCACTGTGGGAGCTGGCTCGCCAGCGATGAGGCCGGCCCTACCAAAAAAAACCTATCGGCCAGAAACCCGATACACCCGCTCCTCCAACCGCGTCACTCCCGCCTGCAGAAACTTCCAGCTCTCCCCCAGCACATCCTGCTCTTCCAGCATGCGCACCTGCCAGGCGTCAGCCAGCAAACGCTGCACCTCATCATCGCCCACTGCAAACGGTGGCCCGGACATCTGCGCCTGATCGTAATCCAGTGTGATCAACAACCCTTGTACAACCGGTGGCAGGATCTGCTGCAGATGCGCCGCATAGCGCTCACGCATGGCTGGCGGCAAGGCAATCAGCGCTGCCCGGTCGTACAACGCAGCACAGTCCGCTACATCGTCTGCCGTCAGCGCAAA
This sequence comes from Pseudomonas sp. NPDC087803, assembly GCF_044742995.1. Classification (NCBI taxonomy): domain Bacteria; kingdom Pseudomonadati; phylum Pseudomonadota; class Gammaproteobacteria; order Pseudomonadales; family Pseudomonadaceae; genus Pseudomonas; species Pseudomonas sp. NPDC087803. Next base: position 21,807 of record NZ_JBIUVO010000008.1, on the reverse strand, counting down.
GAAATCACCGCACCACAACTCGATGGAATCCGCGCGATAGACCTTGAACGGCCCTTTGTCGCTGACCTGCGGCGTTACCTGATGCTCGCTGAAAAAGTCCTCGATGGCCTTCTGCGACAACTCGACCCCGAGCACCTGATGGCCGCGCCCTGCCAGCCACAGCAGATCCAGGCTTTTGCCGCACAACGGCACCAGCACCCGCGCGCGGGCCGGGATGGCCAGCGGCGGCCAGTGACGCTGCAGATACGGGTTCACCTCAGGCAGATGAAAGCCGATCTGATTGGATTCCCACTTCTTGTGCCAAAACTCAGGCTGCATGCATCCCTCCAACAAATTCGATCAAAAGGCGTTAAAACTTATATTAGATTTAGATCAATGATCTGACTGAAGATGAGGCCATCTTACCGCTCAGGAACCTTTCCATGTTTCCCAGCCTGTTTATCTCCCACGGCTCGCCCATGCTGGCCCTGGAACCCGGTGCCAGCGGCCCGGCCCTGGCGCGGCTGGCGGCCGAACTGCCGCGGCCGAGAGCCATCGTGATTGTCTCCGCACATTGGGAAAGCCAGGAACTGCTGGTCAGCAGTAATCCGCAACCCGAGACCTGGCACGACTTCGGCGGTTTTCCCCGCGCCCTGTTTGAAGTGCAATATCCGGCACCTGGGAACCCGCAACTGGCAGCCGAAGTTGCCCAATTGCTGAACGCTGCGCATCTGCCGGCACGCCTCGATCCGCAGCGACCGTTTGATCACGGTGTCTGGGTGCCGCTGTCGCTGATGTACCCGCAGGCGGATATCCCGGTGGTACAGGTGTCGTTGCCGAGCCGCAGCGGCCCGGCGCTGCAAACCCGTGTCGGACGTGCGTTGGCAAGCCTGCGCGATCAGGGCATTTTGCTGATCGGCTCCGGCAGCATCACCCACAACCTGCGCGAACTGGACTGGCATGCCGGGCCGGAAAGCGTCGAGCCATGGGCACGGGACTTCCGTGACTGGATGATCGACAAGCTGGCGGCGAACGATGAGGCGGCGCTGCACGATTACCGTCAGCAGGCACCGAACGCCGTACGCAGCCATCCGAGCGATGAGCATTTGCTGCCGTTGTATTTCGCCCGGGGTGCGGGGGGCGAGTTCAGTGTGGCGCACCGGGGGTTCACGATGGGTGCGTTAGGCATGGATATCTATCGCTTCGGATAAACGCAGAATCAAAAGATCGCAGCCTTCGGCAGCTCCTACAGTGGGGAATCAGTACACCCTGTGTAGAAGCTGTCGCAGGCTGCGATCTTTTGATCTTCGATCTTTGCTCTTTCTGACAAGCAAAAAAAATCCCCGAACCAGTCGGGGATTTTTTATGTTCGATCAATCAGCCCAAGGGCGGATCAATCTTCGCGGTAGCGACGCAGTTTCAGCTGCTTGCCAGCGACGCGAGTGTCCTTCAGTTTGGTCAGGAGTTTGTCCAGACCATCTTCCGGCAGCTCGACGAGGCTGAAGCTGTCACGCACCTGGATGCGACCGATCGCTTCGCGGGCCAGGCCACCCTCGTTGAGGATAGCGCCCAGCAGGTTCTTGGCGGCGATACCGTCACGCGCACCCAGCGCGGTACGGCAACGGGCACGACCTTCGCCCAGAGGCATTGGCGCACGACGCTCGCGGTCACCACGATCAGGACGATCACCGGAACGCTCAGGACGGTCGCCACGCGGTGCGTTGTTCGGCACCAGTGGACGTTCCTTCTCGATCGCGGCCAGGTTCAGCGCTTGACCGTTGGTAGCCTTGCGCAGCAGGGCTGCAGCCAGGGCACGCGGGGTGCAACCGATGTCGGCGGTCAGACGATCGAGCAGATCACCGTGAGTCGACTCGGCATCAGCGACCAGCGGCGACAGGCTGTTGGTCAGTTTCTTGATGCGGGCATCGAGAACAGCCTGAGCGTCCGGCAGACGCACTTCGGCAACCTTCTGACCGGTTACACGCTCGATCACTTGCAGCATGCGGCGCTCACGCGGAGTCACCAGCAGCAGCGCACGACCTTCGCGACCGGCACGGCCGGTACGGCCGATACGGTGCACGTAGGACTCTGGGTCGTACGGCATGTCCACGTTGAATACGTGGGTGATGCGCGGAACGTCCAGACCACGGGCAGCCACGTCGGTCGCGACAACGATGTCCAGACGGCCATCTTTGAGCGAGTCGATGACGCGCTCACGCTGGTTCTGGGCGATATCACCATTCAGCGCAGCGGCTTTGTAGCCTTTGGCGTCGAGGGCACTGGCCAGATCCAGGGTCGCTTGCTTGGTGCGCACGAACATGATCAGCGCGTCGAAGTCTTCCACTTCCAGCAAGCTGAGAACGGCAGATGTCTTCTGGTCAGCGTGAACCAACAGGTGAGCCTGTTCGATCGCGGTAACGGTTTGGGTCTTGGTCTGGATCTTGACGTGTTGCGGATCGCGCAGATGGCGTTCGGCAATGGCGCGGATCGACTGCGGCAGGGTAGCCGAGAACAAAACGGTCTGACGGGTCGATGGCAGAGCCTTGAAGATGACTTCCAGGTCATCCATGAAGCCCAGTTTCAACATTTCGTCAGCTTCGTCGAGAACCAGGTGGTTCACGGTCGACAGCACTTTCTCGTCGCGACGCAGGTGGTCACACAGACGACCCGGGGTGGCGACAACAATCTGTGCGCCATTACGGATAGCCTTGAGTTGCGGGCCCATCGGCGCGCCGCCGTAAACGGCGACAACGGTGACGCCTGGCATTTGCTTGGCGTAGGTTTCAAAAGCGGTTGCTACTTGCAGCGCCAACTCTCGAGTTGGCGCCAGGATCAGGGCTTGCGGTTCGCGCTTGGCAGGATCGATGCGGTGCAGAATAGGCAGTGCGAACGCGGCGGTTTTACCGGTACCGGTTTGCGCCTGGCCAATCATGTCCTGGCCGGCGATTAGGATCGGGAGCGCTGTGTTTTGATTCGCCGCCGGCGGTTCGTAGCCGGTCGCTGCGACTGCTGCAAGAATATTCGGGTTAAGATTAAAAGCGGCGAATCCGCCGGTTTCCTGGGTCATGGGTCTGCCTCTAAGTGCATCCGCAAAGACCCATGCTCCAAAGCTGCGCATGCCGTGTTGAGACTCAAGAGTCGCCCTGGCAGCTTTGTCGGCGGGGATTTGCGAAAACGAATGAATGAAAAAAAGAATCGTCCGGGAAGAGCCCGCAATGCGGACGTGCAGCCGAAGCTGACTTCGGGAAATTGCGCTACCTAAACGCGGCCCGGTTAAAGGCCGGCGCGCACTATACCGGATTTTGCCCAAAAAGGGAGCTTTTTTTATCGCCCGAATCCGTGTGTCAGCGCTGTGTAACGGGGTTTTGCGGATCATCGAGCGAAGGTCTATTTTTCAAAGGCCCGGCCCTGCGGGCGATGACGCTTAAACGATTCACCGATGTGCGGCATACCGTCGCTGCACCCGCCCTTCCCGCCCGAGGATCTACCCATGAATCAGCCCTGCCCCGGCCGCGTCAGCCGTGAACGTCGTGGTCATGTCCACCTGATCGGCCTCGACCGAGCGGCCAAACGCAACGCATTCGACCTCGACCTGCTCAATGACCTGAGTCTGGCCTACGGTGAGTTCGAGGCCGACAGTGAGGCGCGGGTGGCGGTGGTGTTCGGGCATGGCGAGCACTTTACCGCCGGTCTGGATCTGCTCAACGCCAGCGCCGCCCTCGCCGAAGGCTGGCAGGTCCCGACCGGCGGTTGCGATCCATGGGGTGTTTTCGTCGGGCCGCGGGTCAGCAAACCGGTGATTGTGGCTGCGCAGGGCTACTGCCTGACCATCGGCATCGAGTTGATGCTGGCTGCCGACATCAACCTGTGTGCGAGCAATACGCGCTTTGCACAAATGGAAGTGCAGCGTGGGATCTTTCCTTTTGGTGGCGCGACTTTACGTTTTCATCAAGTCGCCGGCTGGGGCAATGCCATGCGCTGGCTGCTGACCGGCGATGAGTTCGATGCGCATGATGCATTACGGCTGGGTCTGGTGCAGGAGGTGATGGCCAGCGAAGACCTGTTACCGCGGGCGATCGAACTGGCCGAGCGGATTGCCCGACAGGCACCGTTGGGGGTACAGGCGACGCTGATGTCGGCGCGCCAGGCGCGGTATGAAGGTGAGACAGCGGCAGCGCAGGGGTTGCCGGCGCTGGTGAAGAAGTTGCTGGGGAGTGAGGATGCCAAGGAGGGCGTGAGGTCGCTGGTGGAGCGGCGGCCGGGCATCTTCAAAGGGATCTGATGAACTGCGCCCTGTAGGAGCTGCCGAAGGCTGCGATCTTTTGATCTTGTTTTAAAATCAAAGTCAAAAGATCGCAGCCTTCGGCAGCTCCTACAGTTGACCGCGTCGCTACTCAGGTGGCTGGGCGAATACTGTTGATCAACGACTGCAACGAATACCCCAACTGCGGCGCCAGCGCTTCGGCCCGGGCGGTCAGCGCCTGCATGTCCAGCTCCTGATCAAGGTCCGCCGGCACAATCAGAATCACATTGCCCTCCTTCACCGGCAGCTCCCAGTAATGCCGGTGATAGAGCCCGCGCAACAACGCCGCGCCCAACGGTTTGCCATCATCGGTGGCCCACTGGTTGATCACCAGCCAGCCGCCCGGATTCAGACGCTTCTGACAGTCGCCGAGGAAACTCCAGGCCAGGTGCCCGACACCCGGCCCCACGTCGGTGTAGAGGTCGACAAAGATCAGGTCCGCAGGCTCGGCTGTCGGCAGCAATTCCAGCGCATCGCCGACCCGAATGTACAACCGTGGATCGTCATCCAGCCCGAGGTATTCGATGGCCAGGCGCGGCACGTCCGGGCGCAGCTCGATGGCTTCGACGTCTTCCAGCGGCAGGAACTTCAGGCAGGCCTGGGTCAGCGTGCCGGCGCCGAGGCCGAGAAACAGCGCGCTCTCCGGTTGCTCATGGCACAGCGCGCCAATCAGCATCGCTCGGGTGTAGTCGTATTCGAGCCAGCTCGGATCGGCGGTGAACACGCAGCTCTGTTCGATGGCATCGCCGAATTCCAGAAAGCGGTAATCGGCCACTTCCAGCACGCGAATCACGCCGAACTCATCCTGTACCTCGGCGAGCAACAGCTCGACGCGCTCCTCAGTCATTTCGTCTCCTGATGGTCACCGGGCGCGGTGACGCGATGGCACCGCTCAGGTGCCGTGGCAAAGCGGCGATTGTCGACGAGGCGCGGGAGCAGGTCACGCACTAATTGCTGCTACCATGGGCTTCCCGTGCGTAGAACCAATTAGAGACCGTGATGAGCCAACCCTGGAGCCCTGACAGCTGGCGCGCCCTGCCGATCCAGCAACAACCCCAATACCCCGACGCCGCGCATCTGCGCCAGGTCGAACAGACGCTGGCCAGCTATCCGCCGCTGGTGTTTGCCGGTGAAGCACGCGAGCTGCGTCGCCAGTTCGCCGAGGTGACTCAGGGTCGGGCGTTCCTGTTGCAGGGTGGCGATTGCGCGGAAAGCTTTGCCGAGTTCTCGGCGGCGAAGATCCGCGACACCTTCAAAGTGTTGCTGCAGATGGCGATCGTCATGACCTTCGCCGCCGGTTGCCCGGTGGTCAAGGTCGGGCGCATGGCCGGTCAGTTCGCCAAGCCACGCTCGGCCAACGACGAAACCATCGACGGCGTGACCCTGCCCGCCTACCGTGGCGACATCGTCAACGGCATCGGTTTCGACGAAAAGAGCCGCGTACCGGATCCGGAGCGCCTGCTGCAGTCGTATCACCAGTCCACCGCCACCCTGAACCTGTTGCGCGCCTTCGCCCAAGGCGGTTTTGCCGACCTGCATCAGGTGCACAAGTGGAACCTGGATTTCATCGCCAACTCGGCGCTGGCCGAGAAATACAGCCACCTCGCCGACCGCATCGATGAGACCCTGGCATTCATGCGCGCCTGCGGCATGGACAGCTCGCCGCAACTGCGTGAAACCAGTTTCTTCACCGCCCACGAGGCGCTGCTGCTGAATTACGAAGAAGCCTTCGTGCGTCGCGACAGCCTGACCAACGATTACTACGATTGCTCGGCGCACATGCTGTGGATCGGCGACCGCACCCGTCAGCTCGACGGCGCCCACGTCGAATTCCTGCGCGGGGTGAACAACCCGATTGGCGTCAAAGTCGGCCCGAGCATGAACCCGGACGACCTGATCCGCCTGATCGACGTGCTCAACCCGGACAACGACCCGGGCCGTCTGAACCTGATTGCGCGCATGGGCGCAAACAAGGTCGGCGACCACCTGCCGGCGCTGATCCGCGCAGTGCAGCGTGAAGGCAAGCAAGTGCTGTGGAGCTCGGACCCGATGCACGGCAACACCATCAAGGCCAGCAGCGGCTACAAGACCCGCGACTTCGCGCAGATCCTTGGTGAGGTGAAGCAGTTCTTCCAGGTGCACGAAGCCGAGGGCACTTATGCCGGCGGGATACACATCGAGATGACCGGGCAGAACGTCACCGAGTGCATCGGTGGGGCGCGGCCGATCACGGAAGACGGGCTGTCGGATCGCTACCACACCCACTGCGATCCGCGGATGAATGCTGATCAGTCGCTTGAGTTGGCGTTTTTGATTGCCGAGACCCTGAAGCAGGTCCGTCGTTGAGTCAGTCGGTTCTCTAGCGTCTGACAGGCTGTCTTCGCGAGCAAGCCCGCTCCCACACTGGATTTGTGAACGACGCACAACCAATGTAGGAGCGGGCTTGCTCGCGAAGAGGCCGCCTCAGTCACAGCCGATCTGTGCCAATGCCACCCGCAATCGCCCCGCACTCTCGCGCTGACAATTCAACTGCACCCGCGCAAGCCCCAGCCAATCGGCCATCTGCCGCAGATTCAGCGCCAGCGCCAGCATCCCCTGATCATCCAGCCCCGGCTCTTCCTCGTGCACCGCATGCACCGCCAACCGCCCCGACGCCCGCTCCGCCCGCAGATCGACCCGCGCGGCAATCCGCTCGTTGTGCAGGAACGGCAACACGTAATAGCCGTAGACCCGCTTGTCTTGCGGCGTATAGATCTCCAGCCGATAGCGAAAATCGAACAGCCGCTCGGTGCGACTGCGTTCCCAGATCAATGAGTCGAACGGTGATAACAGCGCACTGGCGACGACTGTGCGCGGGACCTTCGGCTCCGGCAGGCAGTAGGCGATCTGCCGCCAGCCGGCGACTTCGCAGGTCTGCAACTGCCCGTCCTCGACCAGCTCTGCCAGGCGCGGTCGCGCATCGCCCGGGTTCAGACGGAAATAATCGCGCAGATCCTTTTCCGTACCGACGCCGAGTGCCTGAGCCGCGTGCAGCAGCAAGCCACGTTGCGCCTGGGCTTCATCCGGCAACGGTTGCTGAAGGATCTGCGTTGGGATGACCCGCTCCGGCAAATCATACAAACGCTCAAAACCGCGGCGGCCGGCCACGGTCACTTCACCGGCGGCGAACAACCATTCCAGCGCATGCTTTTCCGCGCTCCAGTCCCACCACTGCCCGGCCTTGTCCTCGCGGGTCGACAGGCTGCCGGCGCCTAATGCACCGCGCTCCTCAACCGCGCTCAAAACCCGGCGTACAACGTCCTGCTGCTCAAGACCAAACTTCGCCAGTTGCTGATAAATGTCCCGGCCATTTCTGGCCCGCTGCATGCGCCAGCCCAGCAACGGATACATCGCCAGCGGCAACAACGACGCTTCATGCCCCCAGTATTCGAACAGCGTGCGCCGGCGCCCCGAACTCCAGGCAGCCTGGTCGAGCAAAGAGGAAGAATAGGAACCGAGACGGGAAAACAGCGGCAGGTAGTGCGAGCGCACCACGGCGTTGACGGAGTCGATCTGCAACAGCCCCAGCCGTTCGATCAGCCGGTTGAGGTGCGGCGCCTTGACGGTCGGCGGCTGGCGCCCGTTGAACCCTTGGGCAGCCAGTGCCAGACGTCGCGCCTGTTTAAGGGAAAAGGCCAGAGTCGCGGGCATGAACATCTCCTTGTCTGCTCGCAACCTACCTCAGTTAAAAGGGGTTTGTGTAGCGATGCCCTCATCATTTATGCATCGGATCGTCCCAGAACGGCCGGATCGCCTCGTGTTCAACATCGGCACGGCTGACTCCGATGTCTTTCAACGCTTCGTCACTCAGACTGGCGAGCAACTCGCGCTCACGGTGCAGTTCGTACCAGCGGCTAAACTTGTGCAGCAAATCCGCGATCAGGTGGACCGGCACTCTTTCATCACTGACATAGACTTTTTGACCTTTCATCGTGTTGCCCTCCATGTGGGATGACTAAAGTCTCGCCCCGGAGCTAAGATCAATCCAACGAATGTTTCTTATGTCATGCATCTCGGAGATTGATGAATTGTCGGCCTATCCCAGTATCGATACCGATGTCCTGCGCACCTTCGTCGCGATTGCCGACCAAGGCGGATTCACCCGCGCCGGCGAGATGGTCAACCGCACGCAATCGGCCGTGAGCATGCAGATGAAGCGCCTGGAAGAAGACGTGCTGCAACGCCAGTTGTTCGAGCGCGACGGCCGCCAGGTACGCCTGACCGCCGAAGGCCAGGTGCTGCTGGGTTACGCGCGGCGCATCCTGAAATTGCACAGCGAAGTATTCAACACCCTGCGCGAGCCGCACATGGTCGGCACCGTGCGCATCGGTACGCCGGATGATTATGTGATGCGGTTTCTGCCGGGGATCTTGTCGCGGTTCGCGCAGTTCTATCCGCTGATCCAGATCGAAGTGCATTGCGAATCGAGCAAGCAACTGTTGCAGCGCACCGATCTCGACCTGTCGATCGTCACCCGCGAGCCCGGCAACGAGATCGGCCAATTGCTGCGCAAGGAGCGTTTCGTCTGGGCCGAGGCGCAAAACTTCAGCGCCCACGAGCAGACGCCGCTGCCACTGGCGATGTTCAACAGCGATTGTTTCTGCCGCTTGTGGGCGTGCAATGCGCTGGACGCTATGGGTCGCGACTACCGCATCGCTTACAACAGCACCAGCCTGTCAGCGCTGATGGCGGTGGTGAGTGCGGGTCTGGCGATCACTGCGCAACTGGAGAGCCTGATCACCCCGGACATGCGCATTCTCGGCGCCGCCGAGGATCTGCCGTTGCTGCCCGAGGCCAGCATCATGCTGATCCACAACCTGAACAATCCGTCGCCGATCACCGAATGCCTGGCCGAGCACATCGTCGAAGGCTTCAAACTTTAAAGGCGAGCATCACCGCACACAGCACCAGAAAACCGCAGAACAGCCCACGCAAGAGCTTTTCCGGCATTGCGTGGGCGACTTTCACCCCCCAACTGATGCTTGCCAGACCGCCGATGGCCAGCGGCAGACCAATCATCCAGTCCACCTCGTGATGCACCGCGTAGGTCACCAGTGTCACTCCGGTGCTGGGTAACGCCAGCGCCAGCGACAGGCCTTGGGCAACCACTTGCGTGGTGCCGAACAGGCTGGTCAACACTGGCGTCGCCACCACGGCCCCGCCGACGCCGAACAAGCCACCCATGGTCCCCGACGCTGCGCCGAGCACACCCAGCCATGGCCATGAGTAACGCATCTCGGAGGTCGTCGCTGGCCGCGCGCCGAACATGCGCACCAGGTTGTAAGTCGACAACGCGACAAGGAACGCAACAAAGCCGATGCGCATGGTTTGCGCATCGATGCCCACCGCCCAGATCGAGCCGATCCAGGCAAAGCAGAAACCCATGATCGCCAACGGCAGTGCGTGACGCAGTTCGATGCGGTTGCGCTGGTGATAGCGCCACAGCGCCAGCATCACATTCGGCACCACCATCACCAGCGCCGTACCTTGGGCGATCTGTTGATCCAGGCCACACCACACGCCCAGCAGCGGAATCGCGATCAACCCACCACCAATGCCGAATATGCCGCCCAAGGTGCCAAGGGCCGCGCCAAACAACAGGTACAACAAAAACTCGATCACAGCGATTTCCTCATCCGTCAGGCGAGTCATCCTACGCAGTCGAGGCTAGCGCGGAAACGCACAGCAACGCACAATGGCTACGCCAATCTCGCACAAGCATTGAATTTTCATGAACCCCAATCAGTTGACCGACCAGCTCGGACTGTTTCTCGACGTTCTGGAAAGCGGCAGTTTTTCCGCAGCCTCGCGCCGCTATCCACTGACTCCCTCGGCGGTGGCCCGGCGCATCGACAGCCTGGAAAGCGCGGTCGGCAGTCAACTGTTCATCCGCAGCACTCACGCGGTGCGAGCGACCCCGGCCGGGTTGGCGTTTGCCGAACGGGCACGGCGCATCGTCAGTGAGCTGCAACTGGCGCGTGCCGAGGCGGTTTCGCTGAGCAGTGCACCGGAAGGCTTGATCCGCATTGATGCCCCGGCCGCGTTCGGTCGCCGGCATCTCGCGCCGGTCATCGCCGACTTTCTGGTGCTGTATCCGGGCCTTGATGTGCAGTTGCATCTGATCGACAGCTTCATCGATATGCAGGGTTCCAATCTGGGCAAGGTCGATCTGGTGCTGCGCGCCGGGCAAATGGCCGATACGCGACTGGTCGCCACGCCGCTGGCGAGCATGGTGCGCATTGCCTGTGCCAGTCCCGACTACCTCAAGCGGCGTGGCACGCCGAACTATCCCGCGCAATTGAGTGAACATGACGGCCTCGATTGGGAAGGTCTCGCCCCGCCCTTCGCCTGGCGCTTCGAACAGGACGGGCACCTGCAACTGCACCGCCCCTCCCGCATCCGCATGAGTGCCAACAACGCCGAGGCGCTGGTCTGCGGTGCACTGGCCGGGCTGGGCATCGCGCATTTGCCGACGTGGCTGGCCAGCGAATACCTGTTGCGCGGTGAACTGCTGCCACTGTTTTGCGCAAACGGTCTGCCGAAACCGGAGAGCACCGGCATTTATGCGCTGCGCATGGAGCAGCAAACCAACCCGCGCAGCCGCTTGCTTCTGGAATACCTCAAGACCCGCTTCAGCCCTGTACCGCCATGGGATCTGGCGCTGCAAAGCGATCTGGGCCGGCACTAGATTCTGGATAATTATCTGGCGCATTAAACATTCGGGCGCTAGATTCAAGCCCATCATCGAACAAGGCTTTGCCATGACCACCGAACGCGACACCTCCGACAACTGCGATCACCTGCTGCTGGACTATCAGGCCTGCTTCGCCCTGCATTCCACTTCGCTGATGATGACCAAGGTCTACAAGCCGCTGCTGCAAGCGCTGGGCCTGACCTATCCGCAATACCTGGCGATGATGGTGCTGTGGGAGAAGGATGGACTGACCGTGGGAGAAATCAGCACGCGCTTGCTGACAGATCCGGGGTCGCTGACGCCGTTGCTCAAGCGCCTGGAAGGTGAAGGTCTGCTCAGCCGTACCCGCAGCCGTGAAGATGAACGGGTGGTGATCGTCGAGCTGACGCCGCAGGGCCGCGCCCTTCGTGAGCAAGCCAAAGGCATTCCGCAATGCATCCTTGGCGCCAGTGGTTTTACCGTCGAGCGCCTGCAAAATTTGCAAGCGGAACTGCAAGTCCTGCGCAGCCACCTGCAAGACAGCCTGACCGGATAACAGCGCTGCCCCCTTGTAGGAGTGAGCCTGCTCGCGATAGCGGTGGTTCAGTCGGCCTCCGTATTGCCTGTCCCACCGCTATCGCGAGCAGGCTCACTCCTACAAAGGATCGGTTCTCCAGGAAAAATATTCTTCAGCCCCCGCCGCCCCCCACCATCCGCTCTAAATCTTCACTTTCAAGCAGATCGACAGTGCCTTAAAAGGGATGAGATACAGCTTTCTCAAAAATTTATATTGCGCACTAAACATTAGCGAGCTACATTCATTTCGCACTTACTTAGCGCGCAAACAATTAGCGCAAAGACACACACTCGACGAGGCTCACACCATGCAAACGCTCTACACCGCAATCGCAACCTCCACTGGCGGCCGTGATGGTCGTGCGATCTCCAGCGACAACATCCTCGACGTCAAACTCGCTACTCCGAAAGAACTCGGCGGTGCCGGCGGCGCAGCGACCAACCCGGAGCAACTGTTCGCTGCCGGTTACTCGGCCTGCTTCATCGGCGCACTGAAATTCGTTGCCAGCCAGACCAAACGCAAAATCCCCGACGACGCCTCGATCACCGCGCACGTCGGCATCGGCCAGATCCCTGGCGGTTTCGGTCTGGACATCGACCTGCACATCAGCCTGCCAGGTCTGGAGCAAGCGGATGCACAGAGCCTGGTCGAAGCGGCGCACCAGGTTTGCCCGTACTCCAACGCCACTCGCGGCAATGTTGACGTACGCCTGCACACCACCGTGTAACTCAAGCAAAAGATCGCAGCCTGCGGCAGCTCCTACACTGATCCCTGTAGGAGCTGCCGCAGGCTGCGATCTTTTGATCTTTCTTGCAGGCACAAAAAAGCCCGACTCAATGGTCGGGCTTTTTCTTTCCGCGAAAAGCAGTGCTTATTTGGCACGGCCTTTGTAGGAACCGCCTTCGCGGGTATCGATCTCGATCATGTCGCCGATTTCGATGAAGTCAGCAACCGACAGCTCGGTACCGTTCTTCAGTTTGGCAGGCTTCATCACCTTGCCGGAAGTGTCACCGCGAGCGGAACCTTCGGTGTAGTCAACCTGACGCACGATGGTGGTCGGCAGTTCTACGGAAACCAGACGCTCTTCGAAGAACACGGCTTCGCAAACGTCGGTCATGCCTTCTTCAACGAAAGGCAGAACGCTTTCGATGTCTTCGGCGTTCAGTTCGTACATGGTGTAGTCAGTGGTGTCCATGAACGTGTAGGTGTCGCCGCTGATGAAGGACAGGGTCGCTTCTTTGCGGTCGAGGATCACGTCGTCCAGCTTGTCGTCCGCACCGTAAACGGTTTCGGTCTTGTAACCGGTCAGCAGGTTCTTCAGCTTGGTCTTCATGATCGCGCTGTTACGGCCCGACTTGGTGAATTCAGCTTTCTGAACCAGCCAAGGATCGTTGTCGATACGGATCACGGTACCGGGTTTGAGTTCTTTACCAGTTTTCATTGCGAATATCCGAATTTGGATGGGATTTACAAAAATCTAGGCCGCGTATCATATCCAATTTAAGTAAAACCTTACCAGCGCCGTGGCAAGATCCGCCTGCAAACCCTGTTCCAGACACCACGCCTCGGCGTTTTCCTGCAGCTGCGGCCAGTGTTTGCGGGCCTTCAGCCAGTGCTCGCCGATCGGTTGTCCGGCACTCCAGGCCCGCCACAGACCGTTCATCGCTTCGGCTGCGACGGGCGAAAGCCCCTTCGTATACAACGCAAGGAAGGCGTCAAGCTTGTCGAGATGGATGTCTTCGTCCTGCTGATAGATGTGCCAGAGCATCGGCCGCCCGGCCCACTGTGCGCGGACGAACGAGTCTTCTCCGCGCACCGCGTTGAAATCACAGCACCACAGCAACTGATCGTATTGATCCTGGCGGACGAACGGCAGCACCTGTACCGTCAGCGCCTGGCGCACGTTCAGATCGCCCACCGCCAGCGAGTCGACCCCGAGCCAACGCGCAACATCACCAAGAATCCGCCCCTCCGGCACCAGCAGATGAGTCGGCGTGCTATCGGCGGCCAGCACATCCAGCCAACTGGCCAGACCGGCGTTTTCGTAGGCAAACAACGAGATCAACTGTGCATCCGCGGCGCGATCTATTCCCAGGCCGTGCAGGAATTGTCGCTGCGCAGCCGCGTCATGCTGAAATTGCCGACGCCGCTCCAGCAGACGGCTTTCACGCAGCAAGCCGCCCGTCCCCGGCTGGAATCCGGGAAAGAAAAAGAACTTCTGTACCGACTTGTATTTCACCGACGGCAAACCGTGGCAGCCGATCACCCAGTCTTCGGCGCTGAGGTAATCGAGGTTCATCCACAGTGGCGGCTGTTGCCGCTCGGCCATGGCGTCCATGTACGCCGCTGGCAGCTGGCAGGCAAATGCGGCAATCACCACATCGGCGGCCTCGGTCTGCGGCCAGTCACTCGGCCAGTGCCGCACCTCGACGCCCTGCTGCGATTGCTGCGCCAGGTTGATGTCGATCTCGGGGCAGATACGCTCGAAAGCGCGCAGGTCATCGACCCACAGGCGCACCGCCAGCGCATGCTCGGCCACCAGTTGCCGGGCCAGACGCCAGGTCACGCCGATGTCGCCATAGTTGTCGACCACGGTGCAAAAAATATCCCAGCGGGTTTTCGGTAGCGACATGCAAGACTCCCGTTGGCAAAAGCGCTGATTGTCCGCATAAATGACCTCGCGCAGAAGAGCCGACGGCGATTAATCTTCGTGCGACAATCGCGACTTGTCCGCAATCATCCGCCAGGAGGCAGCCATGCCCTACCGCCCCAACCCGCGTCGTCCCTTGCCTGTCCAGCTTAGCGCGCTGCAACTGACCGGCAGCATTGCCCTGGGCATGTGGCTGGGCTTTCTGGCCATCGCCCTGACTTGCTGGCTGATTTCGCGGTTCGTGCTGACCGAGCAACTGGCGCCGGTTGCCCAGGCGGTGCAGCAATTGGCCAAGCCGCCAGCGGCTGTCCAGGTGCAACCGGACATCCCGCCACAGAGCCCGCTGTTCGAGCAGTACGAAGAAAACCTGCGCAGGAATGAGCAGCAGGCACGCCTGGATCAGGCACGCGGCAGCAGCCGCAACCAGTCGAATCCGAAATGCCAGTTCTGGCTGCAACAGGACCAGACCGCGCCGAGCGAAAAGAGCCGCGCCAACGTTTTGCAATTCTGCGATTGATCATGAACAAGCACACCGTCCACCAACTGATCCTCGACAAACTGCGCGTCGACCTCGACATCGCCGAGCGCGCCGCGCAGACCGCTTACGAAACCGCGACCCACGAAGAGAATATCGCCGAGAACAAGTACGACACCCTCGGGCTTGAAGCGTCTTATCTGGCGGCGGGTCAGGCGAAACGGGTCGAGGAAATCCGCCAGTCACTGGCGCTCTGCCAGAACCTGACACTGCGCGCCTATGACGAAAATCGCGGCATCGAGATCGGCGCCCTGCTCGGTCTGGAAGACGAAAAGGGTCGCGAACAATGGCTGTTTCTGGCCCCGGATGCAGCGGGCCTGAAAGTCGATGTGGTGGGTCAGCCGATTACCGTCATCACCCCGCGCTCGCCGCTGGGCAAAAGCCTGCTGGGCAAGTTCGAAGGCGATGAGGTGGAGATTCTGGTGGCGGGCACCCGGCAACAGTTCGCTGTCACCGAGGTGCTTTGAGGCAGGGTCTTAGTGGACCGGCAGTTCGACGCCGTCGAACAGCTCTTCCAGTTCCTGCTTGTTGTGGCACTGAATGGCTTTGGCCATCACTTCGCGGGTCAGGTGCGGGGCGAACTTCTCGATGAAGTCGCACATGAAACCACGCAGGAAAGTGCCGCGACGGAAACCGATCTTGGTGATGCTCGACTCGAACAGCTCGCTGGCATCCAGCACCACCAGGTCGTTGTCGAGTTTGGTGTCGACCGCCATTTTCGCGACGATGCCCACACCCAGACCCAGGCGTACGTAGGTTTTGATCACGTCGGCGTCGGCCGCGGTGAACACCACTTTCGGCGTCAGGCCGCGATGACTGAAAGCTTCGTCGAGTTTCGAACGGCCGGTGAAACCGAACACGTAAGTCACGATCGGGTACTCGGCCAGCGCTTCGAGGGTCAGCTTCGGCAGCTTGGTCAGCGGGTGGCCCTGGGGCACGACCACGCAGCGGTTCCAGCGATAGCACGGCATCATCACCAGATCACCGAACAGTTCCAGCGCTTCGGTGGCGATGGCGAAATCGACGGTGCCGTCAGCGGCCATCTCGGCGATCTGCATCGGCGAACCCTGGTGCATGTGCAGCGCCACGTCCGGGTATTGCTTGATGAAATTGCTGATCACCGGCGGCAATGCATAACGCGCCTGGGTGTGGGTGGTGGCGATCGACAGGGTACCTTTCTTCTCGTTGGAGAATTCCTGGGCAATCTGCTTGATGCTTTCGACCTTGCGCAGGATTTCACCCGCGGTGGTGATGATGCGCTCGCCGGCCGGGGTGACGCGGGTCAGGTGCTTGCCGCTGCGGGCAAACACTTCAACGCCGAGTTCGTCTTCCAGCAGGCGGATCTGTTTACTGATACCCGGTTGCGAGGTGTAAAGGCTTTGGGCGGTAGCGGAAACGTTGAGGTCGTGGTGCGCCACTTCCCAGATGTAGCGCAATTGTTGAAGCTTCATATGTATCCCTCAAAGCAGGTAGACGCCACGGGCATCAGCGACGGTATATAACTATATTAATGGTTTGATGAATAAATCTAGAACTTTTTTATCAAAAGGCCATTATTCCCGCCTCAGCGATCCTCCCGACGCCGACGCTCCACCAACGGCACCAGATAAACCGGCACCTTGGCCAATTGCAGGACCCGGGTCGCCGTACGCCCCAAAGGTGTTTCCGCTCCGACACCGTGGCTGTGAGTGCCTACGATCAGCAAATCCACGGAGAGTTTCTGCACCTGCTCGAGAATCACCTGCGACGGATCGCCCTGCAGCACCCGTACCGCCCGAATCCGCTGCAGATCCTGCTCCCCGTCATCCCCCAATTCTTCGCGAAAACTGTCCAGCACCCGTTGCTCGATATTGGCGATGACAGTTTTCAGACCCTGACTGTGAAATTCGTTCAATGCCTGTTCGTCGAGATAGCTTTGCAACACCGACTCGGCAAACAGCCCCATGGGCTCCACCGCATGCACCACATACAAGTCGGCATTGAATGTCCGCGCCAGTGCCAGGGCATGCTGCATCACTAATGGTGCGTACAGACCGAGGTCAGTGGCATACAGCATCGAACGAATCATATGACCTCCTCGCGTGCCAACATGGCGGAGATTTGATTCAGCTTAGCAGTGCCTTGGCGAGTACGACGTGCGACGCAACGTCTTGAAGCACAGGGGCTTTAGATCGAAGGTTCGTTGCTGATGCCATGCGGTACGTGACCGGTGGCGACCACTTCGCGGGCGGCCTCGCAGTGACCGGCCTGATCGTCGAAAAACACATCGGCGGCGAAGGCTTCGAGAAACGCCGATTTGGTCAGCCCGCCGAGAAACAGCGACTCGTCGAGGCGGATATCCCACTCGCGCAACGTGCGGATCACCCGCTCATGCGCCGGTGCCGAGCGCGCGGTGACCAGCGCCGTGCGGATCGGGCAGTCGTGCTCGGGAAACTCGCGTTGCAGCGCATTGAGTGCCGCCAGAAACCCTTTGAACGGCCCACCGCGCAATGGCTCGCGCGCCGACTCACGTTCCTTGGCCTGAAACGCCAGCAGCCCGCCGGACTGATAAACGCGTTCGGACTCATCGGAAAACAGCACCGCGTCGCCGTCGAAGGCGATGCGCAGCTCATCACTGGCCGCACGACTGGCGCCACCGGAGAGAATGGTCGCGGCAGCAAAACCGGCGTCCAGCGCGGCGCGCACATCCTCGGCATGCGTGGAGAGAAACAGGTCACAGCCGAAGGCTTTCAGGTAGGGATACGGACTGCGCCCGCCGACGAACGCCGCCCGCGAGATATCCAGACCGTAGTGATCAATCGAATTGAAGGCGCGCAGGCCGGTGTCGGCGCTGTTGCGCGAGACCAGAATCACCTCGACCCGGGCGCGGTCGAGGCGACTGTTGAGGCTCAGAAGTTTTTCCACCAGAGGAAAGGCATCGCCGGGCGCGAGAATTTCGTCTTCGTGCTCGATCTGGTATTGCCGATAGGCCTCGACGCCGCTCGCCAGGTAGACCTTGTGACTCTCGCTCAGGTCGAACAGCGCGCGAGATGAAATCGCCAGCACCAGTTTGTCATCGATGTTCTTGGCCATGCTTGCCCCCAATTGCGCAAAAACCGACTCAGGTGTTGCGTCGGTCGATAAAACTCAATGTGCGATACAGCGCTTCGATCCGCGGCAGCTCACACCCGGCCGCTTTGGCTGCGGCCAATGGCCGGGCATAAATCGCCTCCAGCTCCAGCGGCCGCTTGTGCAGGAAATCGTGGTACATGCTCGGCCAATAGTCGGGCATTTTCTCGGTCATCATGAACAGGTATTCGGCGTAACCGGGCGGTATTTCATGACCACAGGCCGTGGCGCCCTGCACCACTTCGGCCATCAGCGCCTGGATCAGTGCGCGGCTGTCAGCGTCGGCCATCAGCGGTGTGGTGCCGGCCCCGAGCAATACCGAGAGACCGTTATAGGGAATATTCCACACCAGTTTCTGCCAGCGTGCCTGATGCAGATTGGGCATCGCCTGCGAATCGATCGCGGCCGCACGGAACAGACCGGCGCCCTCTTCGACCAGCACCATGCGCGCCGCATCGTCTGCCGCCGGGCCACTGTGATAGCCGATGTTCACCGCCCCCAGCGCCTGATGGGTGATGTGCCCGGGACCTTCGCGATGCACGCAGATCAGGCACAGACCACCGAGCAGATGCAGGGAAGCGGGCAGTAACTCGCGCAGGCTGTCTTCGACGTCCAGACCGTTTTGCAGCACCAGCACTTTCGCGCCGGGCCTGGCCGCAGCCATGATCGCCGGGGCCAGACCCGCGCTGCTGGTGGTCTTGGCGCCGACTAGCAACCAATCGCAGGCCGGCATGTCCTCGGCCTTGGCATACGCTTGCACCGGGTTCAGCGTCAGCGGGCCATGCACGGCACTGTCGACCTGCAAACCACGTTCGGCCACTGCGGCGAATTCACTGCGCAGTAAAAAGTGCACATCGAAACCGGCCCGCGCCAGCATCAAACCGTAAAACCCGCCAATGGCCCCGGTGCCGATAATCCCGATCACCGGTTTGCTCTCTGCTCCCACCATCTATGGCAACTCCTCTGCAATTCGACCCAGTGCCTGCGCCACTGCTGCGTTCAGCGCATCGGCGGTCAGGCGCGTGTGCAATGCCCCAAAGAACTCGCCGTCGCGCACCACAAACAGCGCCGGCAAATGAAAGACCTGATAGCGCTCCACCAACCCGCCGTTGTTGCCGGCATCGATCCAGCACAGGCGATCAATCGCCAGCTCGAACCCGGGCAAAACCTCTCTGGCATAGCGGCAGCTGGAACAGCCGACACTGGTGAAAATCACCAGCGAAACGCCGCTCATCGCCAGCAACCGCTGGTCGGCGTCGAAATCGGTCAGCTCGGATTCGACCACTATACTGGGGGAAACAATGTCAAATGGCCGACACAGGGAGTCTGTGCTCATGGGACGTTTCATTCCTCATCCGGACGAAGTGCCGGTTGAATTAACCTTGCTCAAGCCCGAGTGTATTACCAGGCAACAGCTGCACACTATCAGCCTCGGCGGGATCGCTTGCAATTATCACCGCGCGTGGCGCCACGGCACGGCGCTGCAAGTGCGCATGCCGACGCTCAATGCCGACATCTGTTATCCGGGCTATGTCGCGTGGTGCCTGCGGCGCAAAAAAGGCTATCTGGTGGGGATCGCGTTCACCGATGAGCAGACGCTGTTCAGCGCGCGAATGGGTGAGCAGGTGTGCCAGATCGAACGCTATTGCCGCATGAACGACGCCCACGACGACCTGCAGGATATTCAGGCGCTGGCCCTGCAATGGGTCGAACAACACGCCGACGAGTTCTCCCACGACAGCGTGCGCAAGGCTTTTGCCCAGCCAGTGCTGGATTAAAGCGGCGTTTGCCCATTGTCGAGCCGCGTCTGACGCGCTAAGGTTCGGCTCCCCGACGCGCTTAAATCTGCTGTGCTCCGCCGCGCGGGGATCGCTGGCGGCCGGCACCCGTGACCTGACGAGTAAACGATGGCTGATTTACCGATCAACGACCTAAACGTCGCCTCTAACGAGACCCTGATCACTCCCGATCAGCTCAAGCGTGATATCCCTCTGAGCGATGCTGCGCTGCGCACCGTCACCAAGGGCCGCGAAGTCATTCGCAACATTCTTGATGGCACCGACCACCGTCTGTTCGTAGTGATCGGCCCGTGCTCGATCCACGATATCAAGGCTGCCCACGAATACGCCGATCGCCTCAAGGTGCTGGCGGAGGAAGTCTCCGACACCCTGTATCTGGTGATGCGCGTGTATTTCGAGAAGCCACGGACCACCGTCGGCTGGAAAGGCCTGATCAACGATCCGTACCTCGACGACTCGTTCAAGATTCAGGACGGCCTGCACATCGGTCGCCAGTTGTTGCTGGACCTGGCCGAGAAAGGCCTGCCGACCGCTACCGAAGCCCTCGACCCGATCTCCCCGCAGTACCTGCAGGACCTGATCAGCTGGTCGGCCATCGGCGCGCGTACCACCGAATCGCAGACCCACCGTGAAATGGCTTCCGGGCTGTCCTCGGCCGTCGGCTTCAAGAACGGCACCGATGGCGGCCTGACCGTAGCGATCAATGCCCTGCAGTCGGTTTCCAGCCCGCACCGTTTCCTCGGGATCAACCAGGAAGGTGGCGTGTCGATCGTCACCACCAAGGGCAACGCCTACGGTCACGTGGTGCTGCGTGGCGGCAACGGCAAGCCGAACTACGATTCGGTCAGCGTCGCCCTGTGCGAGCAGGCGCTGAACAAGGCGAAGATCAAGCCGAACATCATGGTCGATTGCAGCCACGCCAACTCCAACAAGGACCCGGCCCTGCAACCGCTGGTGATGGAGAACGTCGCCAACCAGATCCTCGAAGGCAACCAGTCGATCATCGGCCTGATGGTCGAGAGTCATCTGAACTGGGGCTGCCAGGCGATCCCGAAAGACCTCGCCGACCTGCAATACGGCGTGTCGATCACCGATGCCTGCATCGACTGGTCCGCCACCGAGAACACCCTGCGCAGCATGCACGCCAAGCTCAAGGATGTTCTGCCGAAACGCCAGCGCAGCTGATCAGCGTTTCACAGGCATAAAAAAACGCCGGGCATTGCCCGGCGTTTTTGTGTGTAGGGGGTTTCAGATTTTCGCGGCGCGCTTCTGGTGGCGCTCCATGTAACGCTCGACGTAGGAGCACGACGGAATCACCGTGTAGCCCATTTCTTCAGCGTACTGCAGCGCGCTTTCGGTCAACGCGGCGGCGATGCCTCGACCACGCAGGGCGTTGGGCACGAAGGTGCGATAGATATCCAGGGTCTGTTTCCCCAGATCCATATAGGTCAGGTAGGCACGATGACCGTCCACATTGGTCTCGAACTGATGACCAGCCTGGTCATGGTGGATGGACAACGCCTCGCTCATCACTACTCCTCGCGGGTCTTGAATTCTGACCCCTACCTTACCGATGTTTTTCCGGCGAAGGAACATCTACGCCACCCCGTGCCTGATGGACACCGAGAAAAATCACACCGATCTCGCGCAACCGAGCACGTGATAAATAGTAGGCACCATTGGCGAAAATGCTCAAGGTGCGCTCGTCATCATGCTCGTTGACCGGGTGACTCCGATGGACGCAGCGGCGGGCACGGGGAAGATCTTCCCGAAGCGCTCGCCGGAACATTGCCGAATGTCGAGACTTAAGACGCAGCCTCTTCTTTAAAGTCACCTCAAGAGGGACAAAGATATGTGCGCTGTCATGCAAAATCGGAACAAAAGTGTAGACGAATTCATCTAGGCAGACTTGGTGCAAGACGCAAAAAACAGCATCAGACAACGGGAACTTTTTCTCATTAACTCGCTCAGGCCGGGGCTTGCAGCTGGATATTTTTTATACAGCCCAGTTAAAAGTTGCTCGAAAAAGAATCAACGCCTACAATTTTTTTTGCTTCTTGCGCTACGTCAGTTTACTTACTACAAGTAATGGGTAGTATGTACGCCGGATATTTCCTCTATGGTAGGAGATTGGCACTTAATTG